>CALDFO010000293.1 GCA_937942205.1 uncultured Alphaproteobacteria bacterium | reverse complement strand
ACGCCGCGCACCCGCTCGCCCTTTTCCGGGTTGGCCTATGGCTATGGCTGGTTCCTCAGCGACAGCGGCTGGGTGATCGCGCGCGGCTATGGCGGACAGATCATCGCGGCGCATCCCGCCACAAGGCTGGCCGCCGCCATCACCTCCGATCCCGCGCAACCGGCGCGGTCGGAAGGCTATTTCGGAGATTTGATGGCGCTGCTCGAAGGGCCGGTGCTGGCGCTGGCCTGACGCCCGGCGGCGGCGCACGCCGCCGCCGGGCTGATCGATCAATCGTCAGGCCGCGCCCTTCACATCGGCGAGTGTGGCGCCGAAATTGATGTGATAGGGCCGGCCGCCCAGGACGAGCGCGGGGACCGATTGAACGCCGGCCGCTTCGGCCTCGGCGATCCGGCCCGGCGCTTCGCCCAGATGCACGATCTCGACATCATAGGCGGCGGGGTTGAGGGCCTGCGCCAGGCCCTGTTCGGCGCTGACGCAGACCGGGCATCCGGCGTGGTAGAAAATGGCTTTCTGGGTCATGATGGTGTGTTCGCTTTCTTCCTGAGGGTGGACAAAAAGAGCGCCTCGCCCGTTGCCGCGGGTGGGGCGCTCGCTCTTCATGCCGCCGCTTCCTTGAAACGGACCCAGTTTTCCAGCTGGACCGCCGCGTCGGCCGCTACGTGTTCGCCGCAGTCGAGCCGCAAGGCGGCATTCCCGAACGCGGCGTCCACGAAGGCGCAGTGATGCGGCCGGGCCGCATCCGAATGAACATGGGGACGAAAGTGCCGGCACGACACGCACAGGCGCTGCACCGGGATGGCGCCGCGCACCTGCAGCGCGCGGATCATCTTGACCAAACCTTTGACGAAAACCGCTTCCTCCGCCGGATCGAGCGCGTCGATCGCCCCCAGCAGCGCATCGGGCCAGACCGCCAGCGCGTTCGCCAGGCGCCGTCCCGCCACAGTGGTATGCAATAGGACGGCGCGCGCATCCTGGGGATCGGGGCGGCGTTCCACATGCCCCTTGCGCGCCAGCGCCGCCACCGCATCGCTCGCCGTGGGCTGCGTCACCGCGATGGCCTCGGCGACCGCGCCCACCCGGGCCGGGCCGCGCTGGACCAGATAGGACAGAATCTGCGCCTGGGTCGGGCTCAGGCCCGTCGCCTCGGCCTGCCGCCAGGACTCCGCGCGCAGGACCATGCCGATCCTGGCCAGACCCGTCGCGATGTCGGCATTGGCGGCCATCATGACCCCTGGTATTAATAGGACTCCTATGTACAATGTATTCCGGCAAGGATCAATAGGGCAGGCAACGAGATCGGCGGCATGACGGATATCGGCAGAGAGACGGCGCTGTCACCGGCGCAGATCGCGCGTTTCGGCCCGTCTCCCGCGGACTCCATCACGCGGAATCTGAACGCCGTCCACCGGCGCATCGCCGCCGCCTGCGCGCGCAGCGGCCGATCGGTTCAGGAGGTGCGCCTGATGATCGTCACCAAGACGGTTCCGGCCTCCATCCTGCGGCTGGTCCATCACGCCGGGCTGTCGGACCTGGGCGAGAACAAGCTGCAGGAGGCCCGTGACAAACACGCGCAACTGGGCGACCTGCCGATACGGTGGAACATCATCGGCCATCTGCAGAGCAACAAGACCAAATATCTGGCGCGCTTCGCCGCCGAATTTCACGCCCTCGACAGCGTCAAGCTGGCCGAGGCCCTCAATCGCCGCCTGGAGGCGGAGGGGCGCGACCTCGATGTGTTCGTGCAGGTCAACACCTCGGGAGAAGCCAGCAAGTTCGGCCTGCAGCCGGACGCGCTGCTGCCCTTCGTCGAACGGCTCGCCGATTATCCCCGGCTTAAACCGCGCGGCCTGATGACGCTGGCGGTGTTCAGCGCCGACGCCCACCGTGTGCGGCCCTGCTTCCGGCTGCTGCGCGCGCTGCGCGACCAGGCGGTCCTGGCCGACCCCCGGCTGACCGGGCTTTCGATGGGCATGTCCGGGGATTTCGAGATCGCCATCGAGGAAGGCGCGACCGTCGTGCGGGTCGGCCAGGCGATCTTCGGCGCCCGCCCGCTCGGCGACGCGCACTACTGGCCGCCTGAAAGCCCAAACCCGTGATCTTTTTCGGGGCCGACGGCCAGGCGCGAATTTCGCCGCCTGCCGCCGGATTTTCGGATCAATGAAGCCTCGTCAGCGTTACAATCATGTTTCCGCGCCGAAGGAATGGATGCGAACGCCGTCCGAACGCGAACCTGCGAGGCGAACGATGATAGATGACCTCGACCTGAAGGCGTTGCGCCGCGTTCCGCGGATTTCCTATTATTTCCGTTACCCGCTGCATCGGAACGACTTCCACGCGATGAAAGTCCGCAACGAACTTCGGGGGCATTATGCGGCCAAGCCGCTCTATGGCCGCCTCGCGTCAAACGGTCACGTGGATCGTTCCGCGGGCTATAATGGAGACGTCGCGGCTCTCTACGTCCCTGTCGCGGCGCGCGGCATCGACGACATCAGCCTGCTCAAGGCCCACGTCGATCCGCAAGAGGTTACTCTGCCGTCCGGCCGACGCAACTGGCCGGCCATCCGCATGGCGGCGGAAAAGGAGATTTTCGAGGCGATCAGAGGCGAACGCGAAGGAAAGTCGCGGCCGGAAATTCAGACCAAGCATGGGGAAACGCGATGACGAAGACGTTCAAAGTCGGCGATCATGTGAGCTGGAATTCCGAGGCGGGCCGGGTATCGGGGACCATCGCCAAAATCCACACCCGTGATTTCGACTATAAGGGGCACACCCATCACGCCACGAAGGACGAGCCCCAGTACGAAATC
>CALDFO010000292.1 GCA_937942205.1 uncultured Alphaproteobacteria bacterium | reverse complement strand
CTCCCCATGCGTTCGACGGCGGTGGCCACGTGGCGGTCGACAGGCACGGCAACACCTCCGCAGCCTCGATCCCGCTGGCGCTGGCGACCGCGGCGGACGACGGGCGCATCAAGGCCAATGACCTCGTGATGCTGGAGGCCATGGGCGGCGGATTCACATGGGGGTCGGCGTTGTTGCGTTGGTAAGCGCCGTGATAAGAAATACTTGAAATTTGTGGGAAATTTCATGCTGTTGCATTGATGAGCATGTTGACCCTCGATCTGTAAGCCCATAATTTCGAAGCCGTGAGCGGGGCGGGCGATGAGCGGAACCGGAAAGACTGTTACACGCGTCGATCTGTGCGAGGCCGTCTACCAGAAGGTGGGTCTGTCACGGACGGAGTCGTCAGCCTTCGTTGAGCTGGTGTTGAAGGAAATCACCGACTGCCTGGAGAAGGGCGAAACGGTGAAGCTGTCGTCCTTCGGCACCTTCGCGGTGCGCCAGAAGTCCCAGCGCATGGGCCGCAATCCCAAGACCGGCGACGAAGTGCCGATCGCGCCCCGCCGTGTGCTGGTGTTCCGGCCCAGCCATGTGCTGAAGGCGGTGATCAACGGCCAGGCCGTATCCGGCGAAGGCGAAGACTAAGTGTCGGCGGCGGCGCTCGCATATCCGCAGAAGTCCGCGGAAGCCTTCCGCACCATCAGCGAAGTGGCGCAGGAACTGGATGTGCCCCAGCATGTCCTGCGCTTCTGGGAAAGCCGCTTCACGCAGATCAAGCCGGTCAAGCGGGCCGGCGGCCGCCGCTATTACCGTCCCGACGATGTGGACCTGCTCAAGGGCATCCGCGCGCTGCTTTACAATGACGGCTTCACCATCAAGGGCGTGCAGAAGGTTCTGAAGGAGCGCGGTCTGCGCCATGTCGCCGAACTCGGCCGCACCGGCGCCGCCGCGGCCGCGCCACCCGCGCCAGTGGTGATCGAGAAGATCGTTTATGTCGAAAAGCCGGTGCCCGCGCCGGTCAAAAGGCGCCCGACGCATCTGCGCGCCGTGCCCGACATATCGCTGCCCTTCTTCGATGAACCGGTGCCCGCGCCGGTTGCCGCCGTCCCGGCGCCTGCCATCGCCGATGCGGCCTTCGAACCGCTTGTCCAGGCCGCGCCCGCCGACACCTGCGACCGGGTCCGGCTGGAGGCCCTGCTGGACGAACTGACGGGGCTGAAGATGCGCCTGCGGGCGGCGCGAAGCGCCTGATTCACCGGGGAAATGGGCCGCGAAAAGAGCCCAGAATAGCGCTTGCTGGGCGGGAGGCGCGCCGCTATGGTCCGCGCCCCCGAGGTCATTTTACCTCAAAATCCGGTGTCGGAACGTAGCGCAGCCTGGTAGCGCACTTGTCTGGGGGACAAGGGGTCGTGGGTTCAAATCCCGCCGTTCCGACCATTCTCTTTATTGTGACACCCGTTCCGACCATTCTCTTTTTGTGACATCTTTAGCGGGTTTCCCCGGCGTGCCGAATTTGGGAACCCAAATCCGCAGAATCGCGTTTCCATGCGTTCGGGGATGTTTTTCCAGAAAAGGAATATTCGATGAAAACCAAATTCTTCGGCAGCCTGATGGCCGCCGTCATGGCGCTGCCGCTGCTGGTGGCGCCCCTGTCCGCCCAGCCGCGCGATTATCGCTGGCAGGGTGATCGCCGCGACTGGGAGCCCTCGCGTCATTATCGCGACTATCGTCAGGGCAATTACCGCGAGCGGCGGATGGGCCGTAACGACCATGTCTATCGCGGCCGCGACGGCCGCTATTACTGCCGCCGCAACGACGGCACCACCGGCCTGGTGGTGGGCGCGCTGGCGGGCGGTCTGCTGGGCAATGCCATCGGCGGCGACACGCTGGGCACGCTGCTGGGCGCCGGTGGCGGCGCGCTGCTGGGCCGCGAGATCGAGCGGGGCCAGGTTCGCTGCCGTTAAGCGCGGCGTTTCAACGGGCCGTCGTCGGCCAGTTCTAGTTTGTGGTGCTGGGCAGCTTGGTCAGGCTGCGCAGCACACAAACCGGACCGCCTTCGCGGACCCGCAGGGTCTGCGATCTGGCGCAGATCTGGCCGTCGCTCATGATCTCCCAGACGAAGCCGCTGAACCGGATGCCGGCACAGCGGCTTCCCAGATCACCGCGCCACTTGTCGCCGTTGCGCATGGTGAAGGTGATGGATTTCTCGTCCTTCGCGGGCATCGAGGACTGAATCTCCTGATTGCGCAGGCAGGCGCGGTCGGGGGCGGGTTGCTGGGCAGCGGGTTGCTGGGCCAGGGCGACAGACGGCGCCGCCAGCAGGGCGGCCGCGAGCAGAGTATGGCGCATCAGACGGTTCCTTCTTGTTCGATGACATCGTGTGTCTCGGCATGACGGACGAACCAGGCGCGAGCATAGCTGCAATGCGGCCGCAGCGTGAATCGGTTTGCCCGGGCATGGTCAACAATTTGCTGCATCAGCCGCCCGGCCGCGCCGGTGCCGCGCAGCGGCGGTTCCGCCTCCACATGGGTCAACTGATAGACCCCGCCCTGGCGGCGGTATTCGGCCCAGGCCAAATGCCCGTTTTCACGCAGTTCGAAACGGTTCTCGGCGCTGTTGTCGATCATGTCCGGTTTTTCATCTCCGCTTTGGCGGGCTCGCGGTACATCCAAGGCAACGAAAGACCGATCGGAACGATCCAGAAGCTGCCCGCCACGGCATAGAAGAGCAGGGCGACATACCAGGGCGCGCCGGGCAGGACATGGCGGGCCAGCCCCATGATGAACAGGGCATAGAAGGGCAGCCAGAAAAACACGATTACAATGGCGGCGATCAGGGTCTTGGTGCGGCGGGTCATCGCAGTCCGGTGGCAAATGTCCGGGCGGGGCGGGATCAGATGCACCGCATGGATACCGCCACAAACTTCTGGGAAAGCCGCCGCGCCGTGGGCCTCTGGCTTCTGGCCGTGGCCGGGGTGATCCTGTGCATGATCGGGGTGGGGGGGCTGACGCGGCTGACCGGTTCGGGCCTGTCCATCACCGAATGGAAGCCCATCATGGGCACGCTGCCGCCGCTGAACGCGGCGCAGTGGCACGACGCTTTCGAGAAATACAAGCAGATTCCGCAATATCTGCACCAGAACCAGGGCATGACCCTGGAGGGGTTCAAGGGCATCTTCTGGTGGGAATGGGGCCACCGCGTCCTGGGCCGCCTGCTGGGTTTCCTGTTCCTGGCGCCGTTCCTGTGGTTCGCCGCCACCGGCGCCATCCGCCGCAACGAATGGCCGCGCTTTGTGCTGCTGTTCCTGCTGGGCGGGCTGCAGGGTTTCATCGGCTGGTGGATGGTGACCTCCGGGCTGGAAGTGCGCACCTCGGTCAGCCCCTACCGGCTGGCCATCCATCTGGGCGCGGCGCTGGTGCTGCTGGCGGCGATGATCTGGATCGGGCTGGAATATCTGAGAGGCCCCGCGAGCGGACGCGCGCAATCAAACAGAACCGATGGCAAGGGCGACGCCCGGCGCGGCCTGGCCTTTGCCGGACTGGTTTATGTCCAGATGCTGCTGGGGGCGCTGGTGGCGGGGCTCCATGCGGGCTTTGTCTACAACACCTGGCCGGACATGAATGGCGGGGTTTTCCCCGAGGGTGCGTTCTTCCACGC
>CALDFO010000291.1 GCA_937942205.1 uncultured Alphaproteobacteria bacterium | reverse complement strand
CATACGAGATAAGCTAGTGACTGGAGTTCAGACGTGTGCTCTTCCGATCTTCAGGTCACCTTTAACAAGTTGCGATTAACGAGGGCTTCGGCGATCTGCACCGCGTTCAGCGCGGCGCCCTTGCGCAGATTGTCGGACACGATCCACAGATTCAGGCCGTTCTCGACCGTGGGGTCCTTGCGGATGCGCGAAACGAACGTGGCGTCCTCGCCGGCGCATTCGACCGGCGTGACGTAGCCGCCGTCCTCGCGCTTGTCCACGACCAGGATGCCGGGCGCGGCGCGCAGGGCGGCGCGGGCCTGGTCGGCGGTGACGGGCTGCTCGAATTCGATGTTCACCGATTCGCTATGGCCGATGAAGACCGGCACGCGCACACAGGTGGCGGTCACCTGGATGTCGGGATCGAGGATCTTCTGCGTCTCCACCGCCATCTTCCATTCCTCCTTGGTCAGGCCGGAATCCATGAAGACGTCGATATGCGGAATGACGTTGAAGGCGATCTGCTTGGTGAACTTGCCCTGCTCGATGGGGTCGGCCACGAAGATGGCGCGGGTCTGGCGGAACAGTTCGTCCATCGCCTCGTTGCCCGCGCCGGAGACCGACTGATAGGTGGACACCACCACGCGCTTGATCTTGAAGAGTTCATGCAGGGGCTTCAGCGCCACCACCAGCTGGGCGGTGGAGCAGTTGGGATTGGCGATGATGCCGCGCGGAATATCCTGCAGGGCGTCGGCATTGACCTCCGGCACCACCAGCGGCACCTGCCGGTCCATGCGCCAGGCGCTGGAATTGTCGATCACCACCGGCCCCTGACCACCGGTTTTCTGGGCCGCGATCTTCGGTGCCCATTCCTTGGCGACGCTCCCGCCGGCGCTCATCAGCACGATGTCGGTGCCCGCGAAATCATAATAGTCCAGCGCCTTGACCTTGAGGACATGGTCCTCGCCGAACGAGACCTCCTTGCCCGCCGAGCGGGTCGAGGCCAGCGCCACCACCTCGCTGACGGGAAACTGGCGCTGCACCAGAACCTTGAGCATTTCGCGGCCCACATTGCCGGTCGCGCCCACCACTGCGATCTTGTACGCCATGTCGAACCCTCGGACAGAGGGCAGCTATAGCCAATCCGGAGGCGGGGAGGGAAGGCTTACCGGCCCGGTTGCCACTGCAGCTTGAGCATGGCGGCCCCGTTATCGATGCCGCCCTTCAAGGCGGGCAGCAGCGCATCGCCGCCGCCGGTGTCGAACGCCTCCCAGCGGCCATTGGCCATGCCCAGGGACTGGGCGGCCTGATCGGCATAATTCAGGGCATAGGGCGCGCTTTCGGTATCCGCGACGCGCAGCGCCTGCTGATGCTCGGTGGTGAGTTGGGGGGCCAGCGCGGCGGGCGCGTCCGCCGCGGCGGGCAGCGCCAGGGCCGCCAGGGCGGCGGCAGCCAGATTCCAGGTCCAAAAGGCGCGCATGGCGGTTCGTTTCCACGGTCACGTTCAGAAAACGCGGGGACCGGGCCAGGAGTTGCAGAGTTCCCGATTCCCGCCCTCTTTTCAGAGGCTTGGCGGCAAACCACGAATATGGCTATGGTCGCAGCGCGCCCGGATGACCGGGCTTGCGCGAGAGGGTCTGCGAGAGGGTCTGGATGAAAACGGTTGTGAGAATGGGCGTGTGTGTGGCCGCCCTTGGTCTTTTCGGCATGGACGCCGCGCAGGCCCAGCGGTCCAGCGCCTCCTGTGCCAGCCGCACCGAACTGTCGGCGGTGCAGATCTCGGCGGTGCAGCAGGAACTGACCGACGCCGCCCTGGCCTGCGGCCCGGTGGCGGTGGCCAATTTCAACCGGTTCCAGTCGGTGTTCGGCAAGGAGCTGCGCGCCGCCGACGGCCTGATGCTGCGGATGTTCAAGCGCCTGCACGGCAATGCCAAGGGCAACGCCGCCTATGATTCCTACAAGACCCGCGCCATCGCCAATGCCGACCGCCGCCGCACCAAGCCGGGCGAGCATGACAATTTCTGCCGCGCCGCCAACATCGTCTTCGCCGCCGCCCTGGCGCCCGACAAGCCGCTGCTGGAGGATTTCGTGGCGGGCGTGCCGGGGAACGAGGCCAGTCC
>CALDFO010000290.1 GCA_937942205.1 uncultured Alphaproteobacteria bacterium | reverse complement strand
GAAGCTTGTGTCCTTCAAGACGGCGCTATCCCGGTAGCCGGGCGCCGGCCGCCGCATTGGGCCGCCTTGGGGCTCCGGTTCCGCCATGCTAGGATTCTCTCCCCAAGAATAAAGAATCCGCCCGCCGGATCGTCCCCAGGGAGTAGATGATGACCGCCTTCGATTTTTCCCGGTTCCGGGTTTCGACCCTGGCCCTGGCCGCCGCGCTGCTGGCTTTCGCCCCCGAGGCCCAGGCCGCGCGTGCCTATATCGGCACCTATACCCCGCCGCCGGGCGGCGGCCGCTCCGACGCCAATGGCGAGGGCATCTATCTGGTGGATGTGGATGACGCCACCGGCGTGCCCAGCAAGCCCCGGCTGATGGCCAAGGCCTATTCGCCCAGCTGGATCACCGTGTCGGAGGACGGCAAGTATCTCTATGCCGTCAACGAAACCAGTTCCTATCCGGAGAAAAGCGGCGGGGTCAGCGCCTATGCGATCGATCCGCAGACCGGCGCACTGGCCCTGATCAACACCGTCAGTTCGCGGGGCGCGGGCCCCTGTCACCTGTCGCTCCATGCCGGGGGCAAATATCTGCTGGTCGCCAATTATGCGGGCGGCACCTTTTCGGCCTTCAAGATCGAGCGCAACGGCGTGATCGGGGAAGCCGTCCATGTCATCGCCCCCGGCGGCCCGCTCAGCACCGAGCCGGCGGCGCAGAATCCGCCCGGCCAGTTCCAGCGCAGCGATCACAGCGGCAGTCATGCCCATATGATCGGGCCGGATCCGACGGGCCAGTATGTCATCGGCGACGATGCGGGCCGCGACCAGATCTTCGTCTGGAAGATGGACGAGGCCACCGACAAGCTGGTGGAACAGTCGGTCACCAAGTCGCCGCCCGGTTCGGCGCCGCGCCATTTCGTCTTCTCGCCCGACGGCAAGCGCATGTATCAGCTTCAGGAACAGGATTCCCGTCTGGCGGTCTATGATTTCGCGGACGGCAAGCTGACCCAGAAGGGCGGCACCGTCTCGGCGCTGCCCGACGGCTATGAGGGCAGCAGCATCGCCTCGGAGCTGCTGATCTCCAAGGACGGCAAGTTCCTCTATTTCGGCAACCGTGGCCAGGATTCCATCGGGGTGTTCGCCGCCGACGCCAATGGCGTGCGGCGCATCGCCAATGTCTCCACCGAGGGCAACAATCCGCGCAGCCTGACCCTCGATCCCACGGGCAAGTTCCTCTATTCGCTGAACCAGCGCGTCGACCATGTGACGACCTTCCGCATCGGCGCCGACGGCATCCCCAAATTCACCGGCAAATATATGGGCATCGGTTCGCCCGCGGTGATGGCCTTCCTGCCGGATGTGAAATAGGTCATGCGCGGGTTGATCCTGGCCGCGCTGCTGTTTGCCGCCGCCGGCCCGGGGCAGCCCGCGCTGGCGCAGGCCGAATCGCCCGAACTGAATGTGCTGGCGCCGGGGGTGGTCTATAATGCGGGCCTGCTGGACCTGGCGGCGGCCTATACCCGGGAAACCGGCGTCAAGGTGACGGTCAAGGCGGCGGGCATGGCCGCCATCGTCAACCAGATCAAGACCGGCACGCCGCCCGTCGATGTGATGGCGCTGCCGGTGGCCTTCATGGACGGGATGGAGGCCGAAGACGCGGTCCTGCCGGGCACGCGCGCCGATCTGGGCCGGGTGCATGTGGGCGTGGCGGTGAAGAAGGGCGCGCCGCATCCGGATATCTCCAGCGTGGCCAAGCTGGCGGCGGTGTTGAAGCAGAACGGCCCGATCAATGTCTCCAACCCCGCCAGCGGCAGCATGGTGGCGCGGCTGCTGAACGACATGCTGCGGCGGCATCCCGAATTCTCGGGCGTGAAAACAAAGATCGCGGTGGGCCGCGAGGGCGGCGAGGCGCTGGTGGCGGGCGAGGGCACCATGGCGCTGCAACTGATCTGCGAGATCGTCAACCATCCGGAGATCGAACTGGTGGGCAAGCTGCCGCCCGAACTGCACGCCTATATCGATACGGCGCTGGCGGTGTCGAAGCGCTCGCCCGATCCGGCGCGGGCCAAGGCCTTTCTCGATTACCTGATGCGGGCCGACCATCGCGCGCTCTGGGCCGCCAAGGGCCTGGAGCGCCAGCCGTAAGGGGCGCGCCATGCAGCGCCGGGATTTTCTCGCAGGGAGCGCCGCGCTGGCGGTGACCACGACGATGGCAGATGCACAGCCCCATCCCTTGGCCGATATTCCCGTCGTGGACACCCATTTCCACATCTTCGACGCCCGCCGCCCGCAGGGCGTGCCCTATGCGGGGTCCGAGGTCTGGGAGCGCGAGCGCAAGGGCGTGGCGCTTCCGAAGGATTATGCCGAACTGACGCGCGGCCTGAACGTGGTCGCCGCCATCGAGCTGGAGGCCAGTCCCTGGATCGAGGACAATCTGTGGGTGCTGGAACAGCTGGAAACCGATCCGCTGTTCGTGGGCACGGTGGGCGACATCGAGCCGGAAAAGCCGGACTTCGTGGAACTGTTCAACCGCTTCCGCAAGAATCCGCTGTTCCTGGGCATCCGCTGCGGCAACATCTGGGGCCGCGACGCGGCGGTGCAGGTGAACGATCCCAAATTCATCGACGGGCTGCGGCGCGTCGCCGATGCCGGTCTGGTGATGGGCACC
>CALDFO010000289.1 GCA_937942205.1 uncultured Alphaproteobacteria bacterium | reverse complement strand
ATGCCGGCGGCGCGATCCTGTCCTTCGCGGCGTTCGGGCTGGTGCTGCTGGCCTTGCTGGCCGGCGGGGAGAGCATCGGCTGGGGCTTCCAGTTACAGTCGCCGGTGGCGGTGGCGGGTTTCGCGTTGCTGATCTTCGCCGTGGCGCTGAACCTGTCGGGCCTGTTCGAGGTGGGCTCCATCACGGCGGGCGAAAGCCTGACGCGCAAAGGCGGCCGGACCGGCGCGTTCTTCACCGGCGTGCTGGCGGTGGCGGTGGCCGCGCCCTGCACCGCGCCCTTCATGGCGGCGGCGCTGGGCTTCGCACTGGCCCAAGGCGCGGTGGCGGCGCTGGCGGTGTTCGTGGCGCTGGGCGTCGGCTTCGCGCTGCCCTTCATCCTGCTGGGCCTGTGGCCGCGCGCCCTGGCCTTCCTGCCCCGGCCGGGACCGTGGATGCTGATCTTCAAGCAGGCCCTGGCTTTTCCCATGTTTGCCGCCGCCGCCTGGCTGGTCTGGGTGCTGGCGCAGCAGGCCGGACCGACGGGCGTGGCGCTGGTGCTGGCGGCGATGATCGCGCTGGCGCTGGCGGCCTGGCTGTGGGGCGTGACGCGCAACGGTTCGGCGCGGGTTCGCATCGCCGGCGTCGTGGTGGCGCTGCTGGTGCTGGGCGCGGGCCTGTATGGCGTCAGCCTGCTCGGGCGCGGCGACGGCGCGGCGGCCACGCCGCGCGTCACGCAAGGCGAGCCCTATACGGCGGCGAAGCTGGCGCAATACCGCGCCGCCGGACGGCCGGTCTTTGTCGACGCCACGGCGGCCTGGTGCATCACCTGCCTGGTGAATGAGGAAGCGGTGCTGTCCAAGGACAGCGTGCAGAAGGCGTTCGCGGACCGGAAGATCGTTTATATGGTGGCGGACTGGACCAACCGCAATCCGGAGATCACCGCGCTGCTGAAGGAGAACGGCCGCTCCGGCGTGCCGCTCTATGCCTTTTATGCGCCTGGCGCGGCGGCGCCGAAAATCCTGCCGCAGATCCTCACCGAAGCCGAAGTCCTGTCCGCTATTCAGTGAAGGGCGCGGGGAAGCGCACGGGGCGGCGCGGCCGAACGGTGCGAGACGCGCAAGCCTTCCAGGCCGCCGGCTTCATAGGCCCGTTCCCATTCCAGGAATTCCTCCACCGACAGGCTGTAGCGGCGGCAGGCTTCCGGCATGGTGAGCAGGCCGCCATTGACGGCGGCGACCACCTCGGCCTTGCGCCGGGCGACCCAGCGCACGGTGTTGGCGGGCGGCAGACTGGCGGGCGTCAGGATCGCGCCATCGGGGCCGATCACATGATGGCGCGCGTTGCCGCCGTGTTTTTCGTCGCTGTTCTTCATAAGCGGCTCCTCATGCGTGCCGCCCCCAAGCGCAGCGATGATCGGCCTGGGTCTGTTAAGGGAGAGTCAAAACCAAACTTCGGTTTTGATGGGAACCGGCGGAACCGAAATTTGTCACAGGCAGGTTCCGCGAAAAGACATCGCCCCCGGCGCGGTTCCGTGCCGGAGGCGATGGGGGAATGACGTGACGGATCAGTATTTCTCCACGTCCCTGGTCTTGCCGTCCTTCACCTTTTTCTCGGCGTCCTTGACGGCGGGCGAGTCCGGCGCGGGCGCTTCGCTCTCGCGGCCCTTGGGCGCGCCGATGGTGTGATTGCCGCCCGAAAAGGAGGGCGGATCGGAAGCGGGAAAGGTGTCCTCCATCTGGGCGTCGATCTTGTCGTCCGTGGTGGGGCGCGGCCTGTCGGTGCTGTGATGCTCCGGCAACTTCGGACCCGGAGTGGGATGCTGGGCGGCGGTCATGGGTTGCTCCTGGTTGGCCTGGATTGGATCGGCTAGACGGTGGTTGTGAACAGGTTGGGGAAAAGCCCGACCAGCCCGATGAAGATCAGATAGACCGCGATCAGATAGTTCAGCAGCCGCGGCAGAATCAGGATCAGGATGCCGAACAGCAGCGCGACCAGCGGCTGAATCATCACGACATTCATATGCATGGGCTTTCTCCAGCCTGTCCT
>CALDFO010000288.1 GCA_937942205.1 uncultured Alphaproteobacteria bacterium | reverse complement strand
CTCACCGTCCTGGTGGTCGTGCTGGGAGTGCTGGGCGCAATCGCCTATGCCTGGGTGATGGCCGCCTGGACGCAAGGCGGGCCCACGGCGCGGGCGGGTGGCGAGACGGTGGTGATGATCCCCGCCGGAACGCGCGCCCATGACACCGCGCAGATGTTGGAAGCGGCGGGGGTGGTGCGCAGCGGCCTGTTGTTCGAGGCCAGCCTGCGCCTGCGCGGACTGGCGGCGGCGATCAAGGCGGGCGAATACGCCTTTGCCTCCGGCGCCAGCATGGCCGATGTCGCGGGCGTGCTGGTGGCGGGCAAGTCCATCCAGCACCGGCTGACCGTGGCCGAGGGCCTGACCAGCGACATGGTGTGGAAGCTGGTGGCCAACGATCCGCTTCTGGAAGGCGAGCCCGGCCCGGTGCCGGAGGAAGGCACGCTGCTGCCGGAAACCTATCTCTATACCCGTGGCCAAACCCGCGCCGGTCTTCTGGCGCAGATGCGCCGGGCGCAGGAGAAGGTTCTGCTGGCGGCCTGGAGCGCCCGCGCCGAGGGCCTGCCCTTTTCCACCATGCGCGAGGCGATCATCCTGGCTTCCATCGTGGAGAAGGAAACCGCCCTGCCGTCCGAGCGCCGCCGCATCGCGGCGGTCTTTCTCAACCGGCTGCGGGTGGGTATGCGGCTGCAGACCGACCCCACCATCATCTATGGCATCACCAAGGGTTATCCCCTGGGGCGCGGCATCCGTCAGAGCGAGTTGGAAGCGGCCACGCCCTACAACACCTATGTGATCGCGGGCCTGCCGCCGGGCCCCATCTGCAATCCGGGCCAGGAATCCATCGCCGCGGTGCTGAATCCGGAAAGCGTGGACGATCTGTTCTTCGTCGCCGACGGCAGCGGCGGCCATGCCTTCGCGTCCAGCATCAGCGCGCACAACCGCAATGTGGCGCGCTGGCGGGCGCTGGAGCGCGGCGCGCCGGTTCCCATCGAGGCCAATGACCGGCTGGAGAAGGCGCCCGTGCCGTTGCCGGACGCCGCCACCCAGAAGCTGCCGCTGGCGCCGCGCAAGCGCGCCCGATGATGCGGCAACCACAAGTGATGCGACGGCCGAAGGTGACAAGGGACAAGCCGCGCGGCTAAAGTCCCCCACCGTTCGGAGCCACGCATGACCCTTTCCAGCATGACCGGATTTGCCGAGAGCGCGGGCAGCCATGACGGCCTGCACTGGCGCTGGGAGGCCAAGAGCGTCAATGGCCGGGGACTGGATTTGCGGCTGCGCACACCGCCCGGCTTTGACGGGCTCGAAGCGCCCGCCCGGCGGCTGGCGGCGGAACGCTTTCAGCGCGGCTCGTTCCAGATCGCGCTGACGGTCGAGCCCCAGGAGGGCGCGCGCGGCCTGACGGTGGATGCCGCCGCGCTGGCCAGCGCGGTGAAGATCGCCCGCGAAATCGCCGCCGAGACGGGCCTGGCCCCGGCGCGGGTGGATGGGCTGCTGGCGCTCAAGGGCGTGATCGTGCAGGACGAGGGCGCGGCGCTGGACGAGAAGGCGCGCGCGCTGCGCGACGCCGCTCTGCTGGAAAGCCTGGCGCTGGCGCTGGACAAGCTGGCCCGCGCCCGCGCCCATGAGGGCGCCAAGCTGGCGGCGCTGATGACGGCCCAGGTCGCCGAGGTGGAACGCCTGACCGCCGAGGCGGGCGGGCTGGCCGCCGCCCAGCCCGAAGCGCTGCGGGCGCGGCTGGCGGCCCAGGTGAAGGAATTGCTGGACGGCCAGTCCTTGCCGCCGGAACGGCT
This sequence comes from uncultured Alphaproteobacteria bacterium, assembly GCA_937942205.1. Lineage (GTDB taxonomy): Bacteria > Pseudomonadota > Alphaproteobacteria > Micropepsales > Micropepsaceae > Rhizomicrobium. The sequence goes on along the minus strand of CALDFO010000288.1, from coordinate 7,783 downwards.
GGCGCAGGAAGTGGCGCTGCTGGCGGTGAAGGCCGATGTGCGCGAGGAGTTGGATCGGCTGGCCGCCCATGTGCAGGACGCCCGCGCCCTGATCGCTCAGGACGGCAGGAGCGGTGGAGCGGCGGGCCGCAAGCTGGACTTCCTGGCCCAGGAGTTCAACCGCGAGGCCAACACCCTCTGCGCCAAGTCCGCCGACATCGCATTGACCCGCACCGGACTCGCCTTAAAAGCGGTGATCGACCAGTTCCGCGAGCAGTCCCAGAATGTCGAATAAGCATGTCGAATAAGCATGTCGAATGACCAGATATCCCGGCGCGGGTTGATGCTGGTGCTGTCCTCGCCCTCGGGCGCGGGCAAGACCACCCTGTCGCGCCGCCTGCTGGAGGCCGATCACGGCATTGCCTTGTCGGTGTCGGCCACCACCCGCGCCCGCCGTCCCACCGAGCGGGAAGGCGTGGACTATTACTTCGTCACCATGCCGCAATTCGAGACGATGATCGCGGGCGGCGAATTCCTGGAACATGCGCGGGTGTTCGGCAACCGCTATGGCACGCCCCGCGCGGTGGTGATGGACGAGCTGGCGCTGGGCAAGGACATCCTGTTCGACATCGACTGGCAGGGCACCCAGCAACTGAAAGAGAAGATGCGCGACGATCTGGTCAGCATCTTCATCCTGCCCCCCAGCCATGCCGAACTGGAGCGCCGCTTGCGCAACCGGGCCGAGGACAGCGACGAGATCGTGGCGGGCCGCATGGCCAAGGCGGCGGACGAGATCAGCCACTGGCCGGAATACGACTATGTCATCGTCAACAGCGATGTCGAAAAGGCGCTGGCCGACATCCAGGCCATCCTCAATGCCGAGCGGCTCAGGCGCAGCCGCCAGACCGGAATTTCCGGCTTTGTCGCCGGTCTGACGTAAACCGCGCGGCTGCGGTTCCCGAAGTTCCCCGGCGCTGATAGGCTGCCGGAAACGGGGGAACACCGATGACCATTTCACGCCGTATCCTGACGGGCGGACTGCTTTCGCTGGCGCCGCTGCCCGCGGCCGCCCAGTTCAATCTGCCGGGGGGCGCCTCGGGGTTGCTGGACCAGGCGCAGGGTATGCGCCGCACCCCGGCGGCGGGCAGCTCCGGCGGTCTGGCGTCCGGTCTGGGCGCGGGCCTGGGTCAGAACGAGATCGGAGCGGGGCTGAAGGACGCGATCAAGGTGGCGTCGCGCCGGGTCATCGGCCAGGTCGGCAAGCCCGACGGCTTTTTCGGCGACCCCGCCATCCGTATCCCGCTGCCCGGGCCGCTGGAACGGGTGCGCGAGCCGCTGCGGATGGCCGGGGCCGGCGGCCTGCTGGACGATCTGGTGCTGCGGATGAATCGCGGCGCCGAGCAGGCCGCGCCCAAGGCGCTGAACATCTTCGTGGATGCGGCGTCCAACATGACCTTTGCGGACGCGCGCGGCATCCTGACCGGGCCGCCGGATTCGCTGACCCAGTATTTCCGCCGTACCACCTCCTCCTCTCTGACCGGCGAATTCCAGCCCATCGTCCGCACGGCGCTGAACGGCGCGGGCGCGATGCGGGTGATGGATTCGGTGCGGTCCCGCGCCGGCAGCCTGCCGTTCCTGGGCCAGTCGCTGGGCGGGTTCGACCTTGTCGCCTTCACGGTGGCCCGGGCGCTGGACGGGCTGTTCCATTATCTGGGCACGGAAGAGGCGTCGATCCGCGCCAATCCCGCCGCGCGCAGCACCGACCTGCTGCGCAAGGTGTTCGGCTAGGGCCGCGCCAAGGCGCGGGGCTTTAAGTTGGCCGCGCCAAGCTGCGGGCGAGCGCCGCGAATTCGGGGATGGACAGTTCCTCGGGCCGCCGGGTGGGTGCGATGCCCGCTTTTTCCAGCAGCGCCTCGCCGCCCAGCGGCTTCAGCGATTGGCGCAGCATCTTGCGGCGCTGGCCGAAGGCGGCGGCAGTGATGGTTTCCAGATCGGCCAACGCGCAGGGCGCCAACGGCTCGGCGCGCGGTTCCAGCCGCACGATGGCGCTGGTGACGTTGGGCGGCGGCACGAAAGCGCCGCGATGGACGTCGAACAGAATTTTCGCCGTGCAGCGCCATTGGGCCAGCACCGACAGGCGGCCATAATGCTCGGTATCGGGCTGGGCGGTGATGCGCTGGGCCACTTCCTTCTGGAACATCAGCGTCAGGCTGGCCCAAACAGGCGGCCAGGCCGGAACCGTCAGCCATTTGATGAGAAGTGCGGTGCCGACATTGTAGGGCAGGTTGGCGGCGATGCGCGCGCCTTGCGGCAGGATGGCCGCTTCATCCAGCGCCAGTGCGTCGGCGCAGATCACCTCCAGCCTGCCGGGATAGGCGGCGGCCACCTGCTCCAGCGCGGCCAGACAGCGCACGTCGCGTTCCACCGCGATCACCTTGTCCGCGCCTTCGGCCAGCAGCGCGCGTGTCAGGCCGCCGGGACCGGGGCCGACTTCATAGAATGTGCCTCCGGCTTCGGCCCCCGCGGCGCGGGCGATCCGCGCCGTGAGGTTGAGGTCGAACAGGAAATTCTGGCCCAGCGATTTTTTGGGGGCCAGGCCGAAAGCGGCGATGACCTCGCGCAGCGGCGGCAGGTTATCGGGCACGGGCATCGGCCATGTCCGCCGCCATGCGGATCGCCGCGATCATGCTGCGGGCGTCGGCCTTGCCGGTGCCGGCGATGTCCAGTGCCGTGCCGTGATCGGGCGAGGTCCGCACGATGGGCAGGCCCAGGGTGACGTTCACCCCGTCCCAGAAACTCAGGGTCTTGATCGGGATCAGCGCCTGGTCGTGATACATGCACAGCGCCGCGTCATAGGTCCGGCGCGCCTCGGCATGGAACAGGGTGTCGGCCGACAGCGGCCCGCGCACATCCAGACCTTGCGCCCGCAGCGCCGCCACCGCGGGGGCGATGATGGCGGCTTCCTCGCCGCCCAGCATCCCGTCCTCGCCCGCATGGGGGTTCAGGCCCGCCACCGCCAGGCGCGGGCGTTCGATGCCGAAGTCCCGGCGCAGCGCCGTCATGATGATCTCGCCCGCATCGCGGATCGCTTCGCGGGTGAGGGCGCCGGGCACCTGGGCCACCGGCATATGGATGGTCAGCGGCACCACCCGCAACTGGTCCGAGGCCAGCATCATCACCGCCTGGGCTGCGCCGGTCAGGTGTTGCAGGAATTCGGTATGACCGGGAAAGCCGAAGCCCGCCGCGTGCAGCACCGACTTGTGGATCGGGGCGGTCACCATCGCGCCCGCCGCGCCGTCGCGGCAGGCGGCCACCGCCAGTTCGATGGCCTGGATCACGGCGGCGGCGTTGGCGCTGTCGGGCCGGCCGGGCACCGCCGCCACGGGCGCGGTGGTCGGGATCAGGGCGTCGCCGCAGGCGGAAAAGAGGCGGGCATCGCCCACCAGTTTCAGCGGCCGGTCGCCGACGCGGCCGCCGAAATGCGCGAAGGCCGCCAGCGCCACTTCCGGTCCCACGCCGGACGGCTCCCCCATGGTGAGGAGGATGGGGGCTTCAGCGGATAAGGGCATCGGGCTGGCTGTCGTCCCGCACCTGGATGTTGGCGGCGCGCTTGAGGTCGCGCAGGTAGCGCCGGGCCATCGCGGCGATCTGGTTCTGGAAGAGCTGGTCTTCCACATCCTGGCGCGTGGGCATGACATAGGCGGTCTGCTGCACCACCCGCTGGTCGCAGCGCGCGATCAGCTCGATGCCCGCCTCGGACTGGAACGGCATGGCGACGTCGCCGGGCTGGCTGTCCTTCATGGCGGCCTGGATCTGGGGGCTGAGCTCTTCCAGCTTGGCGTTGCCCAGGTTCATATAGACGGAGCGCTTCATGTGGCCGTGCATCTCGTCCATCTGCTCGCAACTGGCGATGCGCTCGCGGATCTGGGCGGCAACGTTGAGCACCTGCTCCACCTCGGACTTGGGCGCGCTCGGCGGCAGCGGCAGCAGCAGGCGCGCCAGCGGCAGGGTTCCGGCCGGGCCGGTCGGGCCCTTGGGCGCTTCGGCGATCTTGGTGCCCAGCGGTTCCTGGCGCGCCCGCAGCGCCAGGACGTACCAGCCGCCGGGGGCGCGGATCGGCTGGCTGATGCTGCCCGGCTGCATCTTGGCCAGGGCCTCGTTCAGTTCCGGCGCGAGCTGGCCTTCGATGATCCAGCCCATGTCGCCGCCCGACGCGGCGGTGGGATGCTGGCTGAACTGGCGCGCGATGACGGGGAAGGGCGCGCCCTTCTTCATCTGGTCGAGGATTTCCTCGACATCCTTGCGGACCTTGGCGTCCTGCTCGGGATTGTCCACCGGCAGGAAGATTTCCAGCACATGGAAGCGGGGCTTGTGCGCGCCCTCGGCATGGCGGCGCATTTCGGCGTCCACCATGTCGGGCGTGATGGTGACGCGGTCGCCATATTCGTCCTGCACCGCCTTCTGCCAGGCGATGGCGGCGGTGATCTGGGCGCGCATCGCCTCTTCGCTGGCCCCGGCGCGGGTCAGCTGCTCGCGCAACTGCTGGATGGTGAAGCGGTTCTCGGCCATCATGGCGTTGATGCGCCGGTCCACTTCCACCGGGCTGACGGTGATCTTCTTCTTCACCGCCTCCTGGAGCTGGACCTTCTCGGTTTCCAGCTGCTCCAGGATCTGGGTACGGATGCGCTTGCGCTGGGCGGCGGTCAGATTGGTCATGCCCGAGGTGGCCAGATAGAGCGCCATGCGCTGGCGCACCTCGAAATCGGAAATGGATTCGTCGTTGACGGTGGCGGCGACGGCATTGAAGTCGTCCGGATTGCCCACCGGCTCCGCCTCGGCCTGTTCGGTTTCCGCCTCGGGCTTGGTGGCGGTTGCCGCATCCGGGCTGGACGCGGTGGCGACGGCAGGCGGCGTGGCGGATCGGGTGGCGGCGGGCGCGGGCGTGAAGGCGGCGCCCTGTGTGGCGGGCACGGGGGCGGCCGAAGCCTCGGTGGTGGGCGGCGCGTCGGTATCCTCGGCGGCGGCATGGCCCTCGGGCTGCGCCGTGGGCGGGTCGTCGCTGGCGGCCGGGGCGGCATCCGGCGCGGCGCTGGCCGCGACCATGGGCGCGGGCGGCTGCGCGCCGGGCGGCGGCATGACCGCCTGCCGTTGCTTGGCGGGCTGCTGCGGAGCGACGGCGGGCTGCGCGTTCATCGGCGCGGCGGCCAGAACCAGCGCGGCAGCGCCCAGCATCAGGGTGGTGGCAATTCGCATGGTCAATCTGATCGTTGGCCGGCCGTTGGAGGTCTGTTGTTGTACAAAATCCGGTTGTTGTACAGCTTGCGCCCCCGCAGCGGCGCGCGCCCCCTAACCCGCTGCGCAAGATAAGCTATTTTGCGCCGCAATCAATGGTGACGCCCGCCGGGCGGCCCCGAAACCGGCTCTTTACGGGTGGCTGAGGGCGAAAACATCCCGGGGGAACAGGCTGAAGGGCTGAATCGGCGTATCGCCGGTCTTCAGGCTGAATCGCAGGATCATCGAGGTGGAGGGCGGCAGGCCCAGAACGGCGTCGCGGGTGAACTTGCGCCGGTAGGCCAGCGAGATGGCCAGACATTCATCCTCATAGCCCAGGCCGTATTCGGTGTTGAGGAATTCGCCCTTTTGCAGGTCGCGCTGTCCGGCGATGAAAACCTGCCAGTTGCGCCAGACATTCACATCCATCTGGGCGTTGAGTTCCTCGCGGCTGGGCAGGCCCAGCAGGAGCGCCGAGGGCGGCAGCTGGACATAGGAAAGCTGGAGCGAGGACCGGGCATAGCTGCCGGTGACATAGACCTCGTGGCGGCGCACGGTGCCGTTGCCCCGGTCCACCGCGATGCGGTCGGTGATGTCCAGATGCGGGAACTTGACCGAGAAGCTGCCCACAATGTCCGAGGCGGTGCCGCTGTTGCCGGAGAAGGCGGCGAACAGCGGATCGGGCTTGAGGCGATAGGTCTGTCCCACCATCGCCTCGACCTTGCCGCCCGGCAGGATCGCCTGGGCCATCAAGCCCGCATTGGCGCGCGGGCCGCTCTCGATCAGGTCGTAGCCGGGCACCTGGTTGAAGCTGAAGACGTTGTTGTCGTCGAATTCGAAGTCGTTGGAATCCTCGATCCGCAGGCCCGCCGGGTTGCCGCCATAGGGCTGGGCCACCAGTTGCGCGATGGGTTGCAGGATATAGGAGCGGCCGCCGCCGCCGCTGGCGATGAAGGGCCAGCGCCAGTCCAGCGCCGCGAAGCCGGTGCCGCGATTGATGTAACGGTCGTTGGCGGGCGCCGCCCCGATGGCGGGCGTCTCGATGCGATAGGTGTCGCCGCGCCCGTTCATCACGAAGGTCCAGATCTGGCCGTCGCCGAAGATGAAGGGCCGCTTCCAGTTCATCTCGCCGGTCAGGCGCTGATCGTTCAGGCCGTTGGGGCGGCCGATGGACGCGCCGTTGACATCGAAACGGAACGACCCGCCGCCCACCTTCTTGACCGGAATGAACGACATTTCCAGCTTGGGCAGGATGTAGGGAAAGGCCGAGGCGATGTCGGTGGAGCGCAGGCCCTGGAAGTAATAGCCGGTCAGGGCGAAGCGGCTGCGGCCCGGCGTGCCCTCCACGAACAGATCGCTCATCAGCCGGTCCAGGAAGGAAATGTCGTAATAGCGCATATAGGCGCTGTTGGAGGTGTGCTGGACATCGAAGCCGGCGCGCCAGGCGCCGCCCAGGCCGGTGCGGCCCGACCCGAAGATATGGCCGTAAGTCTGCGGCCCCGGCGTGCCCGACAGGCTGCCGTTGCCGTTATAGGCGCCGCTGCCCTGCAGCCACATCCCGCCATTGTTCCAGCGCAGGCGGTATTCGGCCTGCAGCATCTCGCCGCCATCGGAGGAGAACATGGGCGAAAGGGTCAGATCCTGGCTCTGATCCAGGGCGACGTAGAAGGGTGTGCGGACGTAATAGCCGATGCGGGTGGAATTGCCCATTTCCGGCGTCAGCAGGCCGCTGGCGTATTTCACCGTCGGGTCCGGCATGGACAGAAAGGGAATCCAGGCCACCGGCACGCCCGCCAGGTCGATCGAGGCGTCGCGGAAGCGGACGCGATGGGCCTTCTGGTCATAAACCACGCGCTCGGCCTTGACCCGCCAGAGCGGCGTGCGCTTGCCCGGCTGGTTGCAGATCTTGCACGGGCTGTAGACGGTGCCGCGGGTGACATAGGTGTCGCCGCCGATCCGCTGGGCGCTGCGGGCCGCCAGGCGGCCGCTCTTGCCGATCAGCGCGCCGAAGCCCGACAGCGCGCCGTCGCGCATCCGGTCGGTCAGCACCACATGGTCGGCGAAGGCGACATTGCCGTTGGCGTCGGTGATGCTGACATGGCCGCGCGCCGTGACGCGGTCGTTGACCTGGTCGTATTCCACCCGGTCGGCCAGCAGGGTGCGGCCGGAGTCGGAGATTTCCACCTGTCCGACCGCCGAGACGGTGCTGGTGTCGTTGTCATAGACGATCTCGTCGGCCTGGAGCAGCAAAGGCTCGCTCGGCCGGGGGGCTGCCGCCTTTTGCGGCTGGGCGAGCGCCAGACTTTTTGATTGATCGGCGGCTATCGCCGCCGGGGGCAACAGCGCGCAGAACGCCGCCGCCAGCAGGAAACCCGGCTTCATCAGCCGTCCTCCTGCGAGAAGACCAGGGTCATGCCGATCAGGATGGAGGCGATGGCGGGCGCGGTCGCCGCCAGCAGGATCGGCACCGCGCCGCTGCGGCCCAGCACGGTGGTGAGATCCTGGAAGAAATAGACGCCGAACCCCGCCGCCG
>CALDFO010000287.1 GCA_937942205.1 uncultured Alphaproteobacteria bacterium | reverse complement strand
GTCCATATATCCTCCTGCTTTTGGCGCAGTTTGGGCAGACTCGCGCCCGGCATGAAAGCCTTTCGGGCATGTTGCGCCGCAGCGTATTTCGCATTCGCAAAATCGCAGGATTTGTCAGTAAAGCCTTTTCCGGGTTCACATTTCCTATGGGATCACCGATAACTGAGAGCTTGGCGGACTCACACACTGTGGGGGTACCGTGATCACCGCGCGGAAGACGCGGCGCAAAGACATGAACCGGACCGGCAACGCCGGACGGACAGGGCGGGATTGTTGATGGCTTGGAATAACGTGCGCCGTCATAATGGTGCGAAGCGTTTGGGCGCGAAGCTTCTGGTTTCGGCGGGCGTTCTGGCGGCCGCCGGACTGGTCGCATCGCCGATCATCGGCCAGGCCACCGCCGAACCGGTCGCCGCCCCCCTGGCGGTAAATACGGCCGCGGTCGCCTCCGTGGCCGCGCCCCTCGATGCCTCGGTGTCCACCGCCGAGCGCAAGAAGATGCTGCTGCAATATTGCACCGCCTGTCACAACGACAAGGCCAAGACGGCCAACATGTCGGTGCTGCCGCTCAATCCCGACAATCTGGGCGCCGACAACGCCACCTGGGAAAAGATCCTGCGCCGTCTCAGCCTGGGCGAGATGCCCCCCAAGGGCATGAAGCGCCCGCCCAAGGAGCAGCTGGGCGATTTCGTGCACTGGCTGGAGCATTCGCTGGACAAGCGGATCGCCGCCAATCCCGATCCCGGCCGCGCCACGGTGCGCCGTCTGAACCGCACCGAATATGCCAATGCGGTACGCGACCTGCTCGCCTTCGACGTGGACATGAGCAAGGACCTGCCGGTGGACGATACCGGCTACGGCTTCGACAATATCGCCGACATCCTGACCGTCTCGCCCACCCTGATGGACCGCTACATCAATGTGGCGGGCAAGATCAGCCGCCTGGCGACGGGCCAGGCCTCGCGCAATCCGGGCACCACCGATCACAAGATCGAAAAGGACCTGTTCGAGAACGCCTTCGGCATCGCCTCCTACAACGAACGCGCCAGCGACCTGCTGCCGCTGGATTCGCGCGGCGGCACCGCCTTCAAATATTACGCGCCCTATGACGCCACCTACGCCATCCAGGTCTTCCTGAATTCCGGCACCTCGACCGAATCCGAGATCGACGCCAACAACCGCTATGAACTGCGGGTGCCGCTGAAGGCGGGCTTGCGCACCATCGGCGTCTCCTTCCGGCGCAAGATGGCGCTGAACGAGGAGCTGATCCCCGCCTCCACCAAGGGGCCGCGGGTTCCCAAAGCCACCAACGTCACCCTGCTGCCGATGGACGTGCAGGTGGACGGCGCCCGCGTCAAGACGCTGGAAGTGCCGTCGGTGGCGCTGGGTCCCAACGTTTCGCAATCCTTCTACCTGCGCGATGTGATGCAGGTATCGGTGGCCGGGCCCTATGACATTCAGGGACCCGGCGACACGCCCAGCCGCCGCAAGATATTCACCTGCCGCCCGGCATCCGCGTCGTCATCGGCGGAAAATGCCTGCGCCCGGCAGATCCTGGGCACGCTGGCGCGTCAGGCCTATCGCCGCCCGGTGTCGTCCGCCGACATCAATCCGCTGATGAAGATTTATGCCGAGGCGCGCAAGGGGTCCGATTTCGAGCACGGCATCAGCGCCTCGGTCCAGGCCATCCTGGTCTCCCCCGGCTTCCTGTTCATGACCGAGAGCGATCCGCGCGGCAGCAGGCCCGGCGCGATCCACCGCATCACCGACCTGGAACTGGCGACGCGCCTGTCGCTGTTCCTGTGGAGCAGCATCCCCGACGAAGAACTGCTGGCGGTGGCGGAAAAGCGCAAACTCAGCGATCCCGCCGTGCTGAAACAGCAGGTTTCGCGCATGTTGGCCGACACCCGCTCCAAGGCGCTGACCGACAATTTCGCGGGCCAGTGGCTCTATCTGCGCCGCCTGGAATTCCAGAAGCCCGACCGTCGCGCCTATCCGGACTTCGACGTGCGCCTGCGCAGCGCCATGAAGACCGAGACCGAGATGTTCTTCGCGGGCGTGGTGCGCGAGAACCGCTCGGTCCTGGACTTCCTCGGCGCCGATTACACCTATCTCAACCAGCGCCTGGCCGAGCATTACGGCATCAAGGGCGTCAACGGCACCACCTTCCGCAAGGTGCAGCTGGAACCGGCCTTGCATCGCGGCGGGCTGATGGGCCAGGCCAGCGTGCTGACCGTCACCTCCTACAACAACCGCACCTCGGTGGTGCTGCGCGGCAAGTGGATTCTGGAGAATATCCTGGCCGCGCCGCCGCCGCCGCCGCCGCCCGACATTCCCGCCCTGAACGAAGCCCGGAACGGCAAGGTGATGACGGTGCGCGAGCAGATGGAGATGCACCGCAAGCATCCGGTCTGCGCCTCCTGCCATACCAAGATGGACCCGTTCGGCTTCAGCCTGGAAAATTACGACGCCACCGGCGCCTGGCGTTCGGCCGATGCCGGAAAATTGCTGGACGTTTCGGCCACCCTGCCCGACGGCACCAATTTCGACGGCCCCAAGGGCCTGCGGGATGTGCTGATGTCGCGCAAGGACCAGTTCGTCGAAGCCTTCACCGAACGGCTGATGACCTACGCGCTGGCGCGCGGCGTCGAAGCCTATGACATGCCGGCGGTGCGCCTGGTGCGCAACGCCGCCCGCGACGACGGCTACCGGATGCACACGGTGGTCATGGGTATCGTTCAAAGTGTGCCATTTTCCATGAGAAGGACTCCGGAAAAATGATCATCACGCGCAAGACCATGGATCGCCGCACCCTGTTGCGCGGCACCGGCGCCGCCCTCGCCCTTCCGATGATGGAGGCGATGCTGCCGCGCAGCGTCAAGGCGGCCGAAACCGCCGCGGCGGCGCGCAAGCGCCTGCATGTCATCTACACGCCCAACGGCATGATGATGGAGAACTGGACCCCGGCCCAGGCGGGCGAGAATTACACCCTGTCGCCGATCCTCAAGCCGCTGGAGGCGCACCGCGAAAAGTTCATGGTCGTGTCCAACCTGGACCATGCCCAGGCCGAGGCGCTGGGCGACGGCGCGGGCGACCATGGCCGCTGCTGCGGCTCCTATCTGACCGGCGCCCATGTGAAGAAGACCGAGGGCGCGGACCTGGCCAGCGGCGTCTCGATGGATCAGCTGGTCGCCCAGAAATATGGCGAAGTCACCCAGATCCCGTCGCTGGAGCTGGGCCTGGAACAGCCCAGTCTGGCGGGAAGCTGCGATACCGGCTACAGCTGCGCCTATACCAACACCCTGTCCTGGAGCACGCCCTCCACGCCGCTGCCGGTCACCACCAATCCGCGCGCGGTGTTCGAGCGGCTGTTCGGCGACGGCGACAGCCTGGATGCCGCCAGCCGCCTGGCGCAGCTGCGCCGCCAGGCCTCGATCCTGGATTTCGTGGCCGACGACGCCAAGCGCCTTTCCGCCGGGATGAGCGCCAGCGACAAGCGCAAGCTGGACGAATACATGACCTCGGTGCGCGACATCGAAAAGCGCATCCAGAAGGCCGAGGCGGCGGGCGGCGCGGCCGGCAGCGTCACCAGCTTCGCGCGTCCCGCCGGCATCCCGGACGATTTCCAGGAACATGCCCGCATGATGATCGACCTGCAGGTGCTGTCGGCCCAGTCCGACCTCACCCGCGTCACCACCCTGATGCTGGCGCGCGAGGTCAGCGGCCGGTCCTATCCGGAAATCGGCGTGCCCGACGCGCACCACCCCCTCAGCCACCATGGCAACGACCCCGAAAAGGTCGCCAAGCTGACCAAGATCAACACCCTGCACATGGAGCAGATCGCCTATTACATCCAGCGCATGAGCGAGACCAAGGACGGCGAGGCGTCGTTGCTGGACAACACCCTGCTGCTGGCGGGCGCCAGCCTGGCCGATCCCAACAGCCATTCGCACCGCAACCTGCCCACCATCGTGGCGGGCGGGCTGGTCAAGGGCAACCGCCATCTGGTGGCGGCCAAGGACACGCCCATGACCAACCTGATGCTGTCGATGATGGACATGCTGGATGTCCGCGTCGACAGCCTGGGCGACAGCACCGGCCGCCTGTCCGGCTTCGCCAGCGTCGCCTGATTACCGGGACCGGAACACATGAAGACGGCATTCGGGTTTGGAATCCTCCTCGCGGGGGCGCTGGCGGCCAATGGCTGGGCCGGCGTCGCCGAGGATCAGCTGGCGCAGGCGGTCCGCGACAATGACGCCGCCGCCGTCAAGAGCCTGTTGGCGGCCAAGGCCGACCCGAACCTGCCCCTGCCCGATCAGTCCACGGCGCTGGCCTGGGCGGTGGACCGCCAGAATCCCGAAACCGTGAAGCTGCTGCTGGCGGCGGGCGCGACGCCCAACGTGGCCGACGTCAACGGCATCACCCCGCTGGCGCTGGCCTGCGAGATGGGCGATCCCGGCATCGTCGCCGATCTGGTCGCCGCCGGGGCCGACGCCAAGACAACACGCGCCGACGGCATTTCGGCGCTGGCGCTGTGCGCGGGCAATTCCACGCCGGACACCGTGTCCGCCCTGATCGCCAAGGGCGCCGATGTGAACGCCGCCGATCCCGAAGGCCAGACGCCGCTGATGTGGGCCGCCAACAAGGGCAAGACCGGCAACATCACCGCGCTGATCAAGAGCGACGCGCAGGTGAATGCCCGCTCGCAAAAAGGCTTCACGCCCCTGTTCTTCGCGCTCAAGAGCAAGGTGGGCGCGGCCTCCGACCTGCTGATGGATGCGGGCGCCGACATCAATGCCGACCTGCCCGACGGCACCTCGATCGTCCAGGCCGCGCTGCTGGAAAACAACGTGCCTTTCGCCACCCGCGTGGTGAACAAGAGCGTGGACCTCAAGCACCGCGACAAGGAAGGCCGCCAGCTGATCCATGCCGCCGCCGCCAGCGGCGACGCCGCCTTCATCAAGCTGGTGCTGTCCAAGGGCGCCGACGCCAATGCCCTGACCACCCCGCCCGCGCCGAAGCCGCCGGTGCAGGTCGCCTCGGCCGCACCCGCCGCCATTGGCGCGGACGGCAAGAAGCTGGCGCGCGCCGACGGCAGCGCCGGTCCACCCGCCCCGGTGACGCCCCCCATGCCGCCGCTGTTGTTCGCCGCCAAGGCGGGCTCGCTGGAGGCCATGAAGGCGCTGGTGGCCGCGGGCGCCAATCCCAAATTCAAGGCCAAGGACGGCACCACCCTGGCGCTGGCCGCCGCCTATGGCGGCCGGCTGGACGCCATGAAATACGCCCTGGAACTGGACCCCAACATCAATGCCAAGGCCACGGGCGGCCAGAGCATCCTGCACATCGCGCTGATGAACAAATTGTCGCCCGAGCCGCAGGATGTGATCCTGTTCCTGGCCGACAAGGGCGCCAAGCTGGACGCGCGGAACGATCGCGGCGGCACCCCGGCCGATCTGGCCAATCAGTCCAGTCCGGAGCCGGTGCGCGTCTTCTATGTGCAGTTGCTCAAGGACCGCAAGGTCGCCCCCAGCACCAATCACTGATTTCAGGCCCCGATTTCAAGGTGGCGTGATCTTCAGCAGCGAGTCCACATCGGTAAGGACATAAAGCGCCCCGTCCGGGCCTTCGCGCACGTCGCGGATACGCTGCTTGCGGTCGGTCAGCAGCGGCTCTTCCGCCACCACCATGTCGCCCTGGATTTCCAGCCGGTCCAGGACCATGCCGCGCAGGCCGCCCACGAACAGGCTGCCGCGCCAGGCGGGAAACAGCTTGCCATAATAGAAGGTCAGGCCCGACGGCCCGATGGTGGGATCCCAGTAATAGCGCGGCGGCTCCAGGCCCGCCTGATGGGTGATGCCGTCGCCGATCACCGTGCCGGGATAATCGATGCCGTGCACCGCCACCGGCCAGCCGTAATTCCTGCCCTTCTCGACGATGTTGATCTCATCGCCGCCGCGCGGGCCATGCTCGCTCTCCCACAAGCGGCCCTGGGCGTCGAAGGCCAGCCCCTCCTGGCTGCGCATGCCATAGGCCCAGATCTCGGGCATGGCGCCTTCCACGCCGATGAAGGGATTGCCGGGCGCGGGCGCGCCATCGGCGGTGATGCGGATCACCTTGCCCAGATGGGTGTTGAGGCGCTGGGCGATATCCCAGGGCGGGCGCTGGGAATAATCGCGGTCGCCCACCGTCACATAAAGATAACCGTCCTGGCCGATGGCGATGCGGCTGCCCTGCTTGCTGCGATAGGTGACGGGCACGGCGGGCCGGGCGCGGAAGATCACCGTCACCTCCCGCAAGGCATGAGCGGCGCGGTCCAGCACGGCGCGCGCCACCACGATGCGGTTCTGCTTGTTGGGCAGGGGCTCGTTATAGGTGAAGAAGATGCGGCGGTTGCTGGCGAAGTCGGTGTCCAGCACCACATCCAGGAGCCCACCCTGCCCCAGTTCCGGCGACACCGGCGGCACGCCGTCCAGCGGCCGGGAGATCGCGCCCTTGGCATCCACGATCACCATGCTGCCCAGCCGCTGGGTGATCAGGAAGTCGCCGTCCGGCAGGAAGGCGACGGCCCAGGGCCGCGCCAGGGCGGAGGTGATGGTGGTGACGCGATACGGCACACTCTTGCGATAGGGCGCATGGGTCTGCTGGGGAAATTCGGGGGTGTTGTCGGCTTTTTCCGGCGGGCGGGTGTCCACCGGCTGGCCCTCCACGAACCGCCAGGCGATGGGCGGGCTGAGCGGCGGATCGTCCAGGGTGCGGGCCGCCTTGTCCTGCGGGCCGGAAGGCCCGTAATGCCGGGTCAGGTATGCGACCGCCTGCTCCACCTCGGCGGGCGTCATCTGCGCCCCGTTGGCGATCATGCTCTGGATGGTCTGGGTCCATTGCGCGGCGCCGCGGCGTTGAATGGTGACCTGGGCGGCCTCATGGCACTGGGTGCAGACCTTGGCCACCAGGTCATGGCCGGGGCCGGGCGGAAAATCGTCGGCCCGCGCCGCCACCGGAATCACGGCCCCCAGAAGCAGAAGGCTGAGCAAAAGCCCGCCGCGTCCCAGGCCCCTTTTCATGGTTTCCCCCATGTTTTGCGGCCAGTAAAGCGGCGGCGGGCGAAGGGCGCAAGCAACCTTCGGTCAAGGCAAAGGCGGTGCGGTTGCCGTGTTCGGGCGCTTATGGTCTAGAACCCTGATGAACCCGCAGGCCGTCCTGAACCAGGCGATCCAGGCGCACCAGACCGGCAATCTGGCGGCGGCGGAACGGCTGTATCTCCAACTGATGGCGGACGTGCCGGGCGAGGTGTCCGCCCGCCACCTGCTGGGCGTGGTGCGGGCGCAGCAGGGCCGCAATGCCGAGGCGCTGGAGCTGATGGCCGCCGCGCTGGCGATCCGGCCCGACGCGCCCGAAATCCTGGCCAATCACGGCAATGTGCTGATGACCCTGGGGCGGCTGGACGAAGCCCTGGCCAGTTACGACCGCGCCCTGGCCGCCAAGCCGGACCATGTGCCCGCCTGGGTGCGGCGCGGCATGGCGCTGCGCGAGATGGGCCGTCACGCCGAGGCGCTGGCCAGCCAGGACCGGGCGCTGGCGCTGGCGCCCGGCTTCGTGGAGGCGCACAGCAATCGCGGCATGGCGCTGGCCGATCTGGGCCGGACGGACGCGGCGCTGGAGGCCTTCGACCACGCGCTGAAACTGGCGCCCGATTTTCCCGACGCGCTGAACAACCGCGCCCTGATCCTCAAAGCCCTGAAGCGGCATGATGAGGCGCTGGCCAGCTGCAACCGCGCGCTGGCCCTCTACCCGGATTTTCCCGAAGCCCTGAACAATCGCGGCATCATCCTGTCCGACATGAAGCGGCAGGGCGAGGCGCTGGCCAGCTATGACCGCGCCCTGGCGCTGCGGCCGCATTATGCCGAAGCCTGGAACAACCGCGCCGTGGCGCTGTGGGAACTGAAACGCTTCGCGGAATCGCTGGAAAGTTGCGACCGCGCTTTGGCCGCCGCGCCGGATTTCAGCGACGCCCATTACAATCGCGGCAATGCCCTCAGCGATCTCAACCGGTTCGAGGAGGCGCTGTCGGCCTATGAGGCGGCGCTGCGGACCGATCCCGCCCATCGCCACGCTTTGAGCGGGTTGGCCAATGCGGCGCTGATGATCGGCGACTGGTCGCGCACCGCCGAACTGGCGCCGCGCCTGAAACAGGCCGTGCGGGACGACAGCGCCGTGATCCAGCCCTTCGTGCTGATGGGCTATTGGGACGACAACGCCCTGCAATTGCAGGCGTCGCGCAACTATGTGCGCCATGCCGGTCCCGGTCCCCAGCAACCGCTCTGGACCGGCGAGCGCTACGCCCATGATAAAATCCGTGTCGCCTATCTGTCGGCCGACTTCCACCAGCATGTCACCGCCGCCCTGACGGTGGAGATGTTCGAACGCCACGACCGCGGCCGGTTCGAGACCATCGCGGTGTCCTTCGGCCCCGACGACAAGAGTCCGATGCGGGCCCGGCTGGAAAAAGCCTTCGACCGTTTCCACGACGCCCGCGCCCAGAGCGACCGCGCGGTGGCCGAACTGCTGCGGCGCTGGGAGGTGGATATCGCGGTGGACCTGGGCGGCCATACCAGCGGCGCACGGCCCTGGGTGCTGGCGCACCGGCCCGCGCCGGTGCAGGCCAAGTATATGGGCTATCCCGGCACCTCGGGATCGGATTTCATTGACTGGCTGGTGGCCGACAGCATGGTGGTGCCGCCGGATCAGCAAGCCTTTTTCAGCGAAAAGATCGCCGCCCTGCCCGATACGCTGTGGGTGACCGACACCGCCCGCGCGGTGGCCACGCCGCCTGCCCGCGCCGACAACGGCCTGCCCGAAGACGGTTTCGTCTTCTGCTGCTTCAACCACAACTGGAAGATCACCGCGCCCCTGTTCGACATCTGGATGCGGCTGCTCCAGGCGGTGCCCGGCAGCGTCCTGTGGCTGCTGCAGGGCAATGCCAGCATCGGCGCTAATCTGCGCCGGGAAGCCGCGGCGCGCGGCGTGGACCCGGCGCGGCTGATCTTCGCGGGCCGCGCCACGCCGGAGGCGCATCAGGCGCGGCAACAGTTGGCCGACCTGTTCCTCGACACCCTGCCCTACAACGCCCACACCACCGCCAGCGACGCGCTGTGGGCGGGCCTGCCCCTCGTCACCACGCCCGGCAACTCCTTTCCCGCCCGCGTCGCCGCCAGCATCCTGACCGCTTGCGACATGGCGGAACTGGTGACGCCCGACCTGGCCGCCTATGAGGCGCTGGCCCTGGCGCTGGCGCGCGATCCCGCCCGGCTGGCGGCGCTGCGCGCCAAGCTGGCGGCGGGCCGCGCCACCGCGCCCCTGTTCGACACCGCCCGTTTCACCCGCAACCTGGAAGCGGCCTATGCCGCCATGCTGGCGACATGAGCGGCCACCGCGACACCCTGGCCGCGCCCCTCCATCTGTCGGTGGCCGCGCCCGCCTATAACGAAGCGGAAGGACTGGAGCGCGTGGTCGCCGAATGGCACGCCTTTCTGTTGGGGCGGGACGATGTGGCGTCGTTCGAGATCGTGATCTGCAATGACGGCAGCCGCGACGCCACCGGCGCGTTGCTGGACCGGCTGGCGGCGCGCTATCCCGAACTGAAGCCGCTGCATTTTGAACGCAACCAGGGCGCCGCCGCCGCCTTGACCGCCGCCATCGCCGCCACGCGGGGCGACTGGGTGCTGCTGATCGATTCCGACGGCCAGTTCCCCATCCAGAACCTGCCCGACATGGTGCAGGCTTTGCGCCGCACGGGTGGCGAAGCCGCCATCGGCATCCGCCGCAAGAAAGACGTGCTGTTCGCGCAAGCGGGAAGCTGGGCCAGCGGCGCCGTCGCCAATCTGGTGCATGGCAGCCGGATGCGCGATTTCAACTCGGCCTTCAAGCTGGTCTGGGGCCCGCGCCTGCGCGGCCTGCGGCTGGAGGCCAAGGGCATGAACTATTCCACCGAGGTGACCTCGCGCCTGCTGGAATGCGGCGTCACGCCCGCCGAAGTGGCGATCGAACACCGCCCCCGCATCGCCGGAGTCAGCAGCATGAAGCTGCTGCGCGGCGCGGCCCACCGCTTCCTGTTCGTGCTCTATATCGCCCTGCGCCAGCTGCTGCTGCGCCTGGGCATCCTGGCCCGACCCTCATGAGCGAGGCGGTCCGCATCGTGCTGTTCTGTGGCGGCCGCGGCAGCGCCACCATCATCCGTGCCCTGCTGCGGCGCACCGATGTGGACCTCACCCTGATCGTCAATGCCTATGACGACGGCCTGTCCACCGGGGCGCTGCGCAGCTTCATTCCGGGCATGTTGGGGCCGTCGGATTTCCGCAAGAACCTGTCCTATCTGCTGGGCACCTGGTCGCACGGCCAATATGCCCTCAGAAGCCTGATGGAATATCGCCTGCCGCCGTCGATCACGGCGGTGCAGATCGGCAACCTGGCCCAGTTCTCCCGCGACGGCAAAGATGTTCTGCCCCCGCCGCTGCGCGACTGGTTCGCCCAGCTTGCGCCCGCCACCGCCACTCGGATGCGCGGCCTGCTGACCCGCTTCTTCGACCATGCCGCCGCCGCGCCGCAGCCTTTCGACTATCGTGACTGTTCGCTGGGCAATCTGGTCTTTGCCGGAGCCTATCTGGAGGCAGGCGGCGATTTCAACGCCGCCGCCGCCCAGGTCGGTGCGCTGGTGGGCAGCCGCGCCCGGCTGCTGAATGTCAGCGATGTGCAGAACCGCATCCTGGTGGGGTTGAAACAGGCCGGCGATTATCTCGCCAGCGAAGCCGAAATCGTGGGCGCGCAATCGGCGGAGCCGATCACCGGCCTGTATTTCCTGGAACAGCCTTTGGAGCCCGCCGCGCTGGACGGGCTGGACGCGGCCGCCCGCGCGGCCCTGCTGGCGGCGCGTGAGTCCATGCCGGGTCTGTCGGCGGCCGCCGCCGGGGCGCTGGCCCAGGCCGACATCATTCTCTACGGTCCCGGCACCCAGCATTCCTCGCTGTTGCCCAGCTATCGCATCGCGGCGGCGGCGTTGCGGATCGCGCCCGCGCCGGTCAAGGCGATGGTCGTCAACCTGGATGGCGACAACGATATCCAGGGCCTGTCCGCCGGCGAGCTGGTGGACCGCGCCATCGCCTATGGCGCGCCGGTCAGTCATATCCTGCACAGCCACAGCGCCTCCCTGCCGCCCGGCGGACTGGATCAGGACAGCTGGCGCGGCGCGCGGGTGGCGCGGGGCGGTTTCGCCACGCCCGCGCGCCCGTACAGCCACAATGGCGGCGCGGTGGCCGATGCCGTGCTGGATCTGTGGCGCAAGCGGGACGCAACCGCCGAAGCCACGGTGGAGATCTTCGCCGACATCCACAACCGCTCCGTCGCCAGCGACGAGCTGGTCGAGGAATTCATTGAGATGGATTGGAACGGGCTGGCGGCCCGGCTGGTCCTCAACCAGCCGCCGCAAGGCGCGTTGCCGGACGGCGTCTCCACCGCGCCGCAGGCCGGCCTGTTTCCGGAAGCGGCGCATCTGCGCGACTGGCTGCTGCGCGGCGGCGGCGATTATCTGGTGCTGATGACCGGCGACGGCGCCTATCGCTTCGCCGATGTGCTGGCCATCATCCGGCTGCTGGAGCAGCAGCCCTCGCTGGGCGGCGTGTTCGGCTCGCGCACCCAGAGCCGCCGCCAGTTCATCACCTCGATCCAGGCCGCCTATGGCGAGCACCGCTTCCTCTACCGGCTGGGCAAGGCCGCGGCTTTCTTCCTCAGCCTGGTCTTCTATCTGCGCACCGGAATCATCTTCTCCGATCCGCTGACCGGCCTGCGCATCTTCCGCCGCCGCCGCATCGCGCATCTGACCGATGAACTGCTCAAGGGCGGCGACGCGCCGCTGGCCATTGTCCGCCTGCTGGTGCGCCATGGGGTGGAAGTGGCCGAACTGCCCGTTCTCTACCGCACCTTCGCGGGCTTTACCGATCCCTATTGGCGGATGCGGCGGGGTCTGCGCAATCTCGCCAGCCTGATGGGGCTGTGACGACGATGCGGGTCTGTGCCGTCATACCCGCCGCCGGACGCGGCACCCGGCTGGGATCGGACCGGCCCAAGATCCTGTCGCCCCTGACCGCCACCCAAACCATTTGGTCGGTGCTGCACGAACGGCTGGCGCCGCTGGTGGCGCATATCCATCTGGTGCTGTCGCCGGAGGGCGCGGCCCAGTTTCCGCCCCTGCCCGCCAACACCTCCACCAGCATCCAGCCTGCACCTGTCGGCATGGGCGACGCCGTCTTTCGCGGCTATCCGGTCTGGTCGCGGTATGACGCCATCCTGGTGATCTGGGGCGACCAGGTCTTCGTGTCGCCCGATACGCTGAAACGCACCCTGGCGGCGATGACGGCGGCGAACCGGCAGGTGGTGCTGCCGCTGACCCGCATGGACGCGCCCTATGTGGAGTATGTCTTTGACGGCGACAGGCTGACCACCGTTCTGCAATCGCGCGAAGGCGATGCCTGCCGCCCCGGCGGCCTGTCCGATGTGGGCACCTTCCTGCTGGGCACGGACGGCCTGCAAGATGCCTGGGAGACGTATCGCGCCGACGCGCCGCGCGGCGGCGCCACCGCCGAGGTGAATTTCCTGCCCTTCCTGCCCTATCTGTCGGCGCAGGGCTGGCGCATCCTGCGGCTGGCGGTGGACGACGCCACCGAGGCGCGCGGCGTCAACACCCCGCAAGACCTGACCTTCTTTCAAAGCCTGTATGGCGGAGACACACCATGAAAACGGTCCTGGTCACCGGCGGCGCGGGTTTCATCGGCAGCCATCTTTGCGCGGCGCTGATCGCCCAAGGCTATACGGTGCGGGTGCTGGACAATCTGGCCTATGGCCGCCGCGACTGGGTGCCGCCCGCTTGCGAATTCATCCAGGGCGACATCACCGATGCCCGGACCTGCCACGATGCCGCCGCGGGAATGGACGGCATCTTCCATCTGGCCGCCATGTCCCGGTCCGGCCCGTCGCAGGAGCATGTCGATCTGTGCACCCAGTCCAATGTGGTGGGCACCCAGAACATGCTGCTG
>CALDFO010000286.1 GCA_937942205.1 uncultured Alphaproteobacteria bacterium | reverse complement strand
ATGACGCCGGCCATCCGGAACGCGCCCTGCTGGTGATCGAGGGCGAGATCCAGACCGGGGGCGAGGCGGCCGAAGTGCATGGCCCCGGTGCGATGCTGGCGCTGGAGCCGGACGAGGATATCACGCTCTATGCCGACGCACCGGCGCGGGTGATGCTGCTGGGCGGCGCGCCGCTGGATGGCCCGCGCCATATCTGGTGGAACTTCGTGTCGTCCGACAAGGAACGGATCGAACGCGCCAAGCAGGATTGGAAGGACGGCCGCTTCGGCCTGATCCCCGGCGACGACTCCGAATTCATTCCTCTCCCCGAACCGCGATAGGCCACCGCATGAAGTTCAACCGCCTGGGCGCCACCGGCCTGTATGTGTCCGAACTCTGCTTCGGCACCATGACCTTTTCGGGCAGCAACTGGCTGGGCGGGGTGATCGGCACCCTGGACCAGAAGGCCGCCACCGCCCTGATCGGCCGCAGCCTGGAAGCCGGGATCAACTTCATCGACACCGCCAATGTCTATTCCATCGGCGAATCCGAGCGCATGACGGGCGTGGCGCTGAAGGAGCTGGGGGTGAAGCGCACCGATGTGGTGCTGGCGACCAAGGTGTTCGGCCGCATGGGGCCGGGCCCCAACGACATGGGCGCCTCCAGAGGCCACATCATGGACAGCATCGGCCGCAGCCTGGAACGGCTGGGCACCGACCATGTGGACCTCTACCAGATCCACCAGTCCGACAGCGTCACCACCACCGAGGAAACCATGCGCGCGCTGGACGATCTGGTGCGGCAGGGCATGGTGCGCTACGTCGGCGTTTCCAACTGGGAAGCCTGGCGGATCATGGAGGCCAACGGCCTGGCCGAACGGCGGGGCTTTGCCCGCATCGAAACCCACCAGGCGTATTATTCGCTGGCGGGCCGCGACCTGGAGCACGATCTGGTGCCGCTGATGCGGCACCAGAATATCGGCTGCCTGGTCTGGAGTCCGCTGGCGGGCGGTTATCTGGCGGGCAAGTACACCCCGGGCGGCGAGGCGGCGGCGCAGCCGGGGCGGCGCGCCAATTTCGATTTCCCGCCGCTGGACAAGGACAAGGCCGACGCCATCGTAACGGCGATGCGCCCCATCGCCAAGGCGCATGGCGTGTCGGTGGCGCGCGTGGCGCTGGCCTGGGTGCGCCAGAAGCCCTTCGTCACCTCCACCATCATCGGCGCCAAGACGCTGGAACAGCTCAACGACAATCTGGAAGCGATCGCGCTGGAGCTGACGCCGGAGGACATCGCCACATTGGATGCCGTCAGCGCCCCGCCCCTGCTCTATCCGCATTGGATGATCCGCCGCAACAATGCGGCGCGGGTGCCCAGCGGAGAGCCGGTTCAGATGGGCGGCACCGGCGCCATCCCGCCCCAACGGTGATGCGGGCGGTTTCGCCTAGAGGAAGTTGTATTCGGTAAACAGCGGATTCAGATCACGGCCCCAGGGGCCGTGATAGTTGTTGAGCATTTCCTCGGCGCGGGTATAGCCGCGCTGGACCAGTTCGCGCAGCGGACCCAGAAAGCCCTCCTCGCTCATGCCCGCGCCATCCAACTCGGCGCGACGCTGCAGGCCCGCGGCGGAAATCTCCAGGATGCGGTGCGCGATGTCATGCACCGTCGTCTGGCGGAACGGCGTCTTGAACCCCTGCCGGCCCACGCCGTCGCGCAACGCCTGGCGCTCCTCGGCCGTCCAGTCCTTGACCAGATCCCAGCAGGCATCCAGCGCCTGGCCGTCATACAAAAGGCCCACCCACAGCGCGGGCATCCCGCAGATGCGCCGCCACTGCCCGCCGTCGGTGCCGCGCATCTCCAGAAAGGATTTCAGCCGCACTTCCGGGAAGATGGTGGTGAGATGGTCGGCCCAGTCGCTCATCATCGGGGTGATGTGCGCGGCCTCGGGGATTTCGCGGGCCAGGAACTTGCGGAAGCTCTGGCCCGCCATGTCGATGTACCGGCCGTCGCGGTAAAGGAAATACATCGGCACATCGAGGGCGTAGTCCACATAGCGTTCAAAGGACATGCCGTCCTCGAACACCCAGGGCAGCATCCCCGCGCGGGCATTGTCCACATCGGTCCAGACCTGGGCGCGATAGGAGAGAAAGCCGCTGGGCCGTCCCTCGCGGAAGGGCGAATTGGCGAACAGCGCCGTGGTGACGGGTTGCAGCGCCAGGCCGACACGGAATTTCTTCACCATGTCGGCTTCGTCGGCGAAATCCAGATTCACCTGCACGGTGCAGGTGCGGAACATCATGTCCAGGCCATAGCCGCCGACCTTGGGCATATAGGCGCGCATGATCTTGTAGCGGCCCTTGGGCATCACCGGCGTTTCGGCCAGGGCCCAGTTCGGCGCGAAGCCGAAGCCCAGCACGCCCACGCCGATCTCGCCCGCCACTTCGCGGGTCTGCTGCAGATGGGTGCTCACCTCGGCGCAGGTTTCGTGGATGGAGCGCAGCGGGGCGCCCGACAGTTCGAACTGCCCGCCCGGCTCCAGCGACAGCGAGGCGCCGCTCTGCGCCCCGGTTCCCGTCAGGCCGATGATATTGTCGCCCTCGCGCACCGGCTGCCAGCCGAAACGCCGCATCCCCTCCAGCAACTGGCGGATGCCCGGCCGGCCGTCATAGGCGACCGGCTTGTGGGTCTTGAGGTCGTAGACGAATTTCTCGTGCTCGGTGCCGATACGCCATTCCTCGCGCGGCCGGCAGCCCTTGGAGAGCTGGCGAACCAGGTCGTCGCGGCTTTCGATCGGGCCGCTGGCGGACTGCGGAATGGACATGAAATCACCCTCTGGGCAGGTAATTAGGCAGCCCATAGGTGCGGCGCAAGGGGGTGGTCCCGGTCCGTGCCGGGGTTACGACCAGTCCCCCGCCACGGCCTGCCAGAGCGCCAGCGCCGCCAGCGCGGCGGTGTCGGCGCGCAGGATGCGCGGCCCCAGCGTTACCGGCATCACGAAAGGCAGGCTTCGCAGCAGGGCGCGCTCGTCCGCGTCGAAACCGCCCTCCGGCCCGGTCAGGATGGCGCAGTGTCCGCCCCGGCTTTCGCGCGCGGCCTGGGTCATCGCCTTCGTCGGGTTCTGGACGTCACCGCCCTCGTCGCAGAACAGCAGCCGCCGCTCGCTGGGCCACGACGCCAGCAGCTTTTCCAGCGAAACGCCGTCACGGACCTCCGGTACGGTCAGCCGGCCGGACTGTTCCGCCGCCTCGATGGCGTTGGCGGCCATGCGTTCCGGATTGATGCGCCCGACAATGGTGCGGCGGGTGAAGACCGGCTGCAGCACCGCGACGCCCAGTTCCGCCGCCTTCTGCACCAGATAGTCGGAGGGCGTCTTCTTGACCGGCGCGAAGGCCAGCCAGATATCCGGCACGCCCGTCTGGGCGGCGGTCCGCGCAACACAGGTGGCGGTGACGCCGCGCTTGGCGGCCTGGGTGATTTCGGCCCGCCATTCGCCGTCGCGCCCGTTGAACAACAGGACACGGTCCCCGGCCTTTGCCCGCAGGACATGCAGCAGGTAATGCGACGGCCCCTCGTCCAGCGCCAGCGTCACGCCCGCGCCCAGATCGCCGGTCACATAGAGGCGGGTCTTGCCGCCCACTTCCGTCAATTGCTGTTCATTTAAACCATGGGCCATGCCACAATTGACGCATATGAGCATCAAATCGCAAGCCACCCCCGCCGACGCGGTGCCCGCAAGCTGGGTCGAACACATGCCGCCCCGCATCCAGCCCTATCTGCGGCTGATGCGGTTGGACCGGCCGATCGGCACCTGGCTGCTGTTCTGGCCCTGCGTCTTCGGGTTGCTGCTGGGCGCGGCGGCGGAGGAACGCCGCTTCCTGGAGTGGCAGGACTTCTACTATGTGATCCTGTTCGGCGTCGGCGCGCTGGTGATGCGCGGCGCGGGCTGCACCTTCAACGACATCATCGACCGCGACATCGACGCGAGCGTCGCGCGCACGCGCGGACGGCCCATTCCGTCGGGGGCGGTGACGGCCCGGCAGGCGGCGGTGTTCCTGGTCCTGCTCTGCCTGATCGGGCTGGGCATCCTGCTCCAGCTCAATTGGTTCGCGGTGGCGCTGGGCGCATCCTCGCTGCTGCTGGTGGCGGCCTATCCCTTCATGAAGCGAATCACCTGGTGGCCCCAGGCCTGGCTGGGCCTGACCTTCAATTGGGGGGCGCTGCTGGGCTTCGCCGCCCAGACCGGGCGCATCGATCTGGCCGATGGGATGCTCTATGCGGGCCTGATCTTCTGGACCCTGGGCTATGACACCATCTATGCCCACCAGGACAAGGCCGATGACGAGATGATCGGCGTGCGCTCCACCGCGCGGCTGCTGGCGGACGAGACAAAGACATGGGTGCTGCGCTTTTACGCCATTGCCTTCGCCCTGATCCTGGCGGCGGGATTCACCGAACATGCCGGATGGCCCTTCGGCTTGGTGATGCTGGCGGCGGGCGCGCATCTGCTGTGGCAGGTCAGGAAACTGGATATCGACGATGCCGAAAACTGCCTGGCGATCTTCCGGTCCAACCGGGAGACCGGGGCGCTGATCGCGCTGGCCTTCGCCGTTGCGTCGTGGCTTGGGTGAGGCGCGGATCAGCAAAAGGTCCAGCGGACCTTTGGCTCATCCGGTCTCCCCCCATAAACGGGGGAGGAAAGATGGCACAGACATTCGCACTATGATTTCCTCCCCCGCCAGCGGGGGAGGAAAACACTAAAAGCGCAGGCGGCCCGTCAGCATCTGCCAGAACATCTTCCAGTCGCCCATGAAACTGTAGAGCGGGTAGCGGAAGGTGGCGGGGCGGTTCTTCTCCACCAGCATGTGCGCCATCCAGGCAAAGCCATAGCCGCAGACCAGCCCCGCCGCCAGCCACCACCCGTTGCCGGTCAGGACCAGCGCCGCCAGACACAGCAGCCCCAGGGCCGATCCCACAAAATGCAGCCGCCGCGTGGCGCGCCGGGCGTGTTCGCGCAGATAGAAGGGATAGAAGGCCGCGAAGCTGTCATATTTCATGGCGTTGCCTCCGCATCCATCCTGACCGGCTATCCTGGCTGCTTGCCAAGCCGCGCGCAACGCCGCAAAGCTGCGGGCCGCATGACCTCCCTGCCCATCCTGAGCTGGCACGGCTTTCTGGTGTTCACCGCCG
>CALDFO010000285.1 GCA_937942205.1 uncultured Alphaproteobacteria bacterium | reverse complement strand
GGCTGGATCGCGCCAGCGACGGGCTGGTCCAGTCCCTGCGCCGCAAGGCGCAGCTTCATCGCCTGGCTTTCAGCCGTATCGAGTCGCGGCTGCGCGGCGGCATGATTACGGACCGGATGGGGCAGGGCCGCAGCCGCCTGGAGGCGGCATCGGACAGGGCGGCGCGCGCGCAACAGGTGCGTCTGGCCAAGGCGCGGCAACATCTGGACGGCCTGGCCCGCCTGCTGGACGGACTGTCGCACAAGGCGGTGCTGGAACGGGGTTTCGCGCTGGTGCGCGGGAGCGATGGCGCGGTCCGCCGCCGGGCGGGCGCCGTCCAGCCGGGCGAGGCGCTGACGCTGACCTTCGCCGATGGCGCGGTGCAGGCGGTGGCGGGCGGGGACGGACAGTCGGGTCCGCCGAAAATGCCCGCAAAGGCAACCGCCAAGGCCATAGCGGGCAAGATAAAAGACAAGACGGATCAGGGTTCGCTTTTCTGAAAGCAGGGTTGTAACATCCCGCCATGAACATCATGGACCGCGAAAAAGGTGAGGCCAGGCTTCACTATCTGGATGGCGAATACGACGTCATCACGCCGGGCGCCTATGTCGTCTGCGCCGTGACGGGCACGCATATTCCGCTGGACGCGCTGCGCTATTGGAGCGTGGACCTGCAGGAAGCCTATGCCAGCCCGGACATCGCCACGGCGCGGGCGCGGGAAAAAGGTCTGACGCCCACATGATCCGCCGCCGGTTGTTTATCGGCGCTTCCCTCTCCCTGGCCGCATCCCCGGTTTTCGCGCAACAAGAAAAGCCGGTCCGGTTCGCCGTGACCGGCAGCCTGGAGCAGGGCAGCCTGGCCTTGGGCAGCGCCCCGGCCGGTTCGCTGGTGGCGCTGGACGGACGGCCCCTGCATGTGACGGCGGACGGACGCTTCGCCTTCGGCTTCGGCCCCGATCAGACCGCCGCGTCGTTGGTCACGGTGCGCTATCCGGATGGCGGCGGCGACAGCCGCGCCTTCACGCCCGCGCCGCGCCAATATGATGTCCAGCGCGTGGACGGCCTGCCGCAGAACACGGTGACGCCGCCGCCGCAGGTCACCGAGCGCATCCGGCGCGAAGCGGAGGCGATCTATCTCGCCCGTCTCAACGACACATCGGGCAGCGATTTCCTGTCGGGCTTCGACTGGCCCGCGCCCGGCATCCTCAGCGGGGTGTTCGGCAGCCGCCGCATCAACAACGGCATACCCGGATCGCCGCATTACGGCGTGGACATGGCCGCGCCCACAGGCACGCCCATCCTGGCGCCCGCCGACGGGATGGTCCGCATCAGCGCCGATCATTATCTCAGCGGCGGCATCACCCTGCTGGATCATGGACAGGGCGTGTCCACCGCCTATCTGCACCAGAGCCGCCGTCTGGTCGCGGCGGGAGAGACGGTGCGGCGCGGG
>CALDFO010000284.1 GCA_937942205.1 uncultured Alphaproteobacteria bacterium | reverse complement strand
CCGCCCACCACCGCGCCCACCAGGCCCAGCGCGATGTTGACCAGGCAGCCCTGGCCGCGCTTGTGCACGATCTGGCTGGCCAGCCAGCCGGTCAGCGCGCCGAAGATGATCCAGCCCAGTATGTGCATGGTCTTATAGCTCCGGCTTCCTTCCCCCGCGGCGCGAAGCGCCCATTGCGGGGGAAGGTGTCGCAGCGAAGTGTCTGCGGAGCAGACCTGAGCTGCGACGGATGGGGGTCAAACAAGGCTCACATATAGCATGGCCAGCGCCGCCGCCGCCATCACGGCGGTGGACAGCCAGCCCAGCCATGCCAGGGCCCCGCGCGCGCGAAACCGGCCCATCCGCCGGCGGCTTGCCGCCACCAGCATCAGCGCCGCCATCATCGGCACGGCGATGATGCCGTTCAGAACCGCGCTCCAGTACAGCGCCCGGATCGGGTCCAGCCCGGAATAGTCGATCCCCACCCCCAGGATCACCGCCGCGCCGATCACCGCATAAAAGCCGCTGGCCTGCCACGGCATGTGGTCCAGGCCGGTCTTCCAGCCCCAGGCGTCGCCCACCGCATAGGCCGCCGATCCCGCCAGGACCGGAATCGCCAGCAGGCCCGTGCCCACGATGCCCAGCGCGAACAGCGCGAAGGCGAAGCGTCCGGCGATGGGCTCCAATGCCCGGGCGGCGTCGGCGGCGGTCTGCACATGGGTGACGCCATGGGCATGGAGCGTGGCGGCGGTGGCGATCATGATCGCCAGCCCGATCGTGTTGGACAGCAACATGCCCGCGATGGTGTCGATGCGGATGCGCTCCAGCACCCCGGGGGCTTCCGCCGGGTCCTGCAACAGGGGCTTCTCGTCCTGATGCTGGGCGACCTCCTCCACTTCTTGGGCGCTCTGCCAGAAGAACAGATAGGGGCTGATGGTCGTGCCGAAGATCGCCACGATGGTGGTGGCGGCGGCTTCGTCCAGGTCGGCATGCAGCCCCACCAGCCCGGCGCCGATCTGTCCCCAGTCCAGCGGCAGCAGGAACAGGATGGCGACATAGGCCAGCAGGCTGAAGGTCAGCACGGTCAGGAAGCGGGCATAGCGGCGGTAGGGGA
>CALDFO010000283.1 GCA_937942205.1 uncultured Alphaproteobacteria bacterium | reverse complement strand
CCGCGCCTTCTGATAGTCATGCAGCAGGAACTGCCAGGCCAGCGGAATCGCCGCCGCCACCGCCGCCAGGGTGGGCGCGATCCAGTACCAGGACAGGCCCGCCAGGAACAGCAGCGCGCAGCCGTCCATGATGATGATCAGGGTGGTGCCCAGATTGGGCTGCAGCAGCACGAAGATGGCGGGGATGCCGATCATCGCCAGGCCGATGGCCAGCGGCCCGGGCCGGGAAACATCCTCGATGCTCTTGCCGTGCAGATAGCGGGCCAGCGCCAGCACCAGCCCGATCTTCATCAGTTCCGACGGTTGCAGGTCCCCCCCGCCCAGGCTGATCCAGCGTTGCGCCCCCAGCCCCATATGGCCCGCCACATCCACCGCGATCAGCAGCGCCAGCGCCACGCCATAGGCGGGATAGGCCAGGCTCATCCAGATGCGGATATCGATACAGGCCACGGTGATCAGCACGGCAAGCCCCAGCGCGAAGCGGATCATCTGCGGCAGCGCCCAGGGGCGCAGATGCCCCCCCGCCACCGAATAGAGCATCATGAAACCGGCGCAGGCCAGC
Source organism: uncultured Alphaproteobacteria bacterium (assembly GCA_937942205.1). GTDB lineage: Bacteria > Pseudomonadota > Alphaproteobacteria > Micropepsales > Micropepsaceae > Rhizomicrobium. The sequence continues at coordinate 2,466 of CALDFO010000283.1, read as the reverse complement.
AGCGTGATCAGCAGCACCAGGCCCCAGTTGATCTCCAGCAGCTTGTCGGCGACCGACAGGGTCCGCTTGGCGGCGGCATAGGGACGGAGCGCCATCAGCCCCCCTCCTTCGCCGGGGCCGGGCGCACCGCGCTCTGGCGGGTGGGCACGGCCGGGGCGGCCTCGGCCGCCGTCACCGGATAGGCGGTGGGCAGGCGGGACGGATCGCGCTGCTGGCAGAACAGCAGAATGTCACGGGAGAAACTCACATTGGGATGGGCGGGCACCGCGCCATGCTCGATCAGGGTGACGATGGCGTATTTGGGATCAGCGACCGGCGCATAGGCGACATAGAGCGCATGGTCGCGCATCTTCCATTCCAGGTTTTCATTCCTGGTCAGACCGCGGGCGCGCTCTTCGCGGCTGAAGCGGCGCACCTGGGCGGTGCCGGTCTTGCCCGCCATCTCGAAGCCCGGCTGGGTGATGCGCCAGGCATAGGCGGTGCCGCCCGGCACATTGCAGACCATGTTCAGGCCCTGCCGCACGCGCGCCAGCGCTTCTTCCGAAAAGCCCAGGCTGGGGGCTTCGGGGCGGGCAAGGCGGCGGTCGCCCACCGAATGGACCAGACGCGGACTCACCGCCTTGCCGCTGGCGACGCGCGCGATCATGGTGCAGAGCTGCATGGGCGTCACCGTGACATAGCCCTGGCCGATGCCGACGCTGATCGTGTCGCCCTGCTGCCAGCCCCATTTGTAGGTCTTCTGCTTCCATTCCCGGCTGGGGATCAGGCCGGTGCGCTCGCCCGGCAGTTCGATGCCGGTGGGCGCCCCCAGACCCAGGCGGCGGGCCATCTCCTCGATCTTGTCGATGCCCAGCCGGCGCGCCGTCTCGGCGAAGAACACGTTGCAGCTGTGCTGCAAGGCGCCCTGCACATCCAGGGTGCCGTGACCGCCTTTTTTCCAGCAATGGAAGGCGTTGCCGCCGAAATTGTAAACCCCGGTGCAGGTGACGCGATAATCGGGCGTGGCGATGCCCGCCTCGATCGCCGCCAGCGCCACCGCCGGCTTGAAGGTGGAGCCGGGCGGATAGGCGCCGCCCATCACCTTGTTCAGCAGCGGCTTGTGGTCATCGGTGGTCAGGTCGCGCCACTGCGCGCCGGTCAGGCCGACATTGAACCAGTTGGGCTCGAAGCCCGGCGTGGAGGCCAACGCGATCACATCGCCGGTGTGCACATCCATCACCACGCAGGCGGCGCTTTCCTCGCCCAGCGTCTCGGCCCCCTTCTGCTGCACCTGCCGGTCCAGGGTGAGATAGACATCCTCGCCCATCACTCCGGCATCCTTGCCCAGCTCACGGATGATGCGGCCATAGGCATTGACTTCGACGCGGGATGCCCCGGCGCGGCCGCGCACCAGCGCGTCATATTCCTTTTCGATGCCGCGCTTGCCGATCCGCATCCCCGGCATACTCATCAGGGGATCCTTGTCGCCCGCCTGCTCCTTGGGCGAGACGGCGGCGACATAGCCCAGCACATGCACCATCTCCTTGCCGAAGGGATAATCACGGCTTTCACCCACATCCGGCTGGACGCCGGGCAGATAGGGCAGATGCAGGTTGATGCGGGAGAACTCCTCCCAGGTCATGTTCTCGGCCACCGGCACCGGCACGAACTTCTTGTTGGCGGCGATGTCGCGCAGCACCTTCTTGCGCTGCTGCGGCGTGATCTGGAACACCTTGGAAATGGTGTCCAGCGCCTTGTCCACGCCCTCGCTGGCCTGTTCGGCCACGATCAGGACGCGATAGTTGCGCCGGTTGTTCGCCAACTCGACGCCGAAACGGTCGATGATGCGGCCGCGCGGCGGCGCGATCAGGCGTTCGGAGATGCGGTTGTCCTCCGCCGCCATGCGGTATTCCTCGCCCTCGCGCACCTGCAACTGGTACAGGCGCCCGCCCAGCACCGCGAAGACGGCGGCCATGCCGCCGCCCATGCCCACCGAGCGGCGGGTGAAGGTGGCGTAACGGCTCTTGTCCTTCTTGTCGAACAACGGCATCAGATATCGCTCCGCATGGGACCGACGATGCGGTGATGGATGGCGCCCACCAGCATGGCGGCGGGCACATAGAACAGGACGGTCACCGCCAGTTCGCTGAGGATGGGCGCCAGCAGCGGCAGATGCCAGTAGAGCGCGGCGATGAGGAAATAGGCGCAGGCGCAAGTGACGGAAGCGGCGGCGGCGAAACCGAGCACGGCGGCCGCGCCCGACAGGCTCGCGAAACTGTCGCGCTGGCGCGCCACCAGCACATAGGTCAGCACGAAGGACAGCGTCCAGACGCCGGGCGGCCCGCCCGACAGCAGGTCTTCGCAGAAGCCGATCACCAGGGTGGCGGCCGGGGTCATCAGATCGGGCCGCACCAGGCACCAGAAATAGACCGGCACCAGCGCCAGAAGCGGCGGCGGCACCAGCCCGCCCAGCAGCGCGCCGAGCAG
>CALDFO010000282.1 GCA_937942205.1 uncultured Alphaproteobacteria bacterium | reverse complement strand
GGGCGGCCTCGCGGGCGGCGGCGGCTTCCACCACCTTGCCGACAATGGCCTTGGCCTCGGCCGGGTGCTGCTCGAACCAGGCGCCCAACTGGTCGATGATGGCGCCTTCCACGATGGGGCGCACCTCGCTCGACACCAGCTTGTCCTTGGTCTGGGACGAGAATTTGGGATCGGGCACCTTGACCGACAGCACGCAGGTCAGGCCCTCGCGGCAATCGTCGCCGGTCAGCGCCGTCTTGTCCTTTTTGCCGCTGGGCATGTCCTCGGCATATTTGGTGACCACCCGCGTCAGCCCGGCGCGGAAACCGGCGACATGGGTGCCGCCGTCGCGCTGGGGGATGTTGTTGGTGAAGGCCAGCGTGCTTTCGTGATAGCTGTCGTTCCAGGTCATGGCGATCTCGACGGTGACGCCGTCCTTTTCCGCCGTGATCATCATGGGCGCGGGGATCAGCGCCTGCTTGGCGCGGTCCAGATACTGTACGAAGGCCGACAGGCCGCCTTCGTAATGCAGATGGGTTTCCCTGGACTCCACACCGCGCTTGTCGGTGAGGAAGATGGAGACGCCGCTGTTGAGGAAGGCCAGTTCGCGCAGCCGGTGCTCCAGGGTGGCGAAGTCGAACTCGGTCCTGGTGAAGGTGGCGGGCGAGGGCAGGAAGGTGACCTCGGTGCCCTTGCGGACTTTTCCGTTCGCTTCGACGGGCGCATCCCCCAACATGGCCAGCGGCGCCACGGGCTCGCCGGCGCGGAACTGCATGTAATGCTCCTTGCCGTCGCGCCAGATGCGCAGGTCCAGGAACTCCGACAGGGCGTTGACCACCGACACGCCCACGCCGTGCAGGCCGCCGGACACCTTGTAGGCATTCTCGTCGAACTTACCGCCGGCATGAAGCTGGGTCATGATGACCTCGGCCGCCGAGACGCCTTCCTCCTTGTGGATGCCCACCGGAATGCCGCGGCCATTGTCGCGCACAGTGCAGGAGCCGTCGGGATTGAGGATCACGTCGATGCGGTCGGCATGACCGGCCAGCGCCTCGTCCACCGCATTGTCCACCACCTCATAGACCATGTGGTGCAGGCCCGAGCCGTCATCGGTGTCGCCGATATACATGCCGGGACGCTTGCGGACCGCGTCCAGCCCCTTCAGCACCTTGATGCTGTCGGCGCCGTATTCGTTCATGTTGGGATTGACATGGGTGGACATGACTACTCCTGACGCAGGAACTGGCCGTTTTCGACCAGGAAGATTTCGGCTTGCGCGCCGGTGAACAGGGAAAGATCGGTGCCGGTCATCCAGGCCTGGGCCCCCAGGGCCGCGATCTCCTCGAACAGGGCGGCGCGGCGGGTGGCGTCCAGATGGGCGGCGATTTCGTCCAGCAGCAGCAGCGGCGCCAGGCCGCTACGGGCGCGGGCCAGTTCGCGGGCATCGGCCAGCATGATGGAGATCAGCAGCGCCTTCTGCTCGCCGGTGGAACAGTCGCGGGCATCGGCGCGCTTGGCGGTGTGGCGGACATGCAGATCGGTGGTGTGCGGCCCCGCCAGGGTGCGCCCGGCCTCGGCGTCGCGCATCCGGCCGGCGGCGAACGCCGCGCGCAGATCGTCGGCGCTGGACAGATGCAGGTCGTCGGTCAGCGCCAGCGACGCGGCCGGAAACGCGCCCGCTTCGCCCCGTTCCGCCAGCGCCCCGGCCAGCTTTTCCACCGTGGCGGCGCGGGCCTGCGCGATCAGCACGCCGCTTTCGGCCATCTCATTCTCCAGCCCGTCCAGCCAGGCCGGATCGCGCGGGCCGTATTTCAACAGCCGCGCCCGTTCGCGCATGGCGGTTTCATAGCGGGTGGCGGCGCGGGCATGACCGGCGTCGAAGCCCAGCACCAGCCGGTCCAGGAAGCGCCGCCGTCCGCCCGCGCTTTCGGTGAACAGCCGGTCCATGGCGGGGGTCAGCCAGATCAGTTGCACGATATCGCCCAGATCGGCGCTCGATCCCGCCGCCGCGCCGTTCAGGCGGACCTGTCTGGCCGCGCTGGCGCCGGTCAGGCCGGTGCCGATCTGGTGTTCGCCGCCGCCGCGCGTGACGGTGGCCGCCACCGCCCACAGCGTCTCGGCGGCATGAGGCCCCTTGCGGGCATGGTCCGCCAGCTTGGCGCCGCGCAGGCCCCGGCCGGGCGACAACAGCGAGATCGCGTCCAGCACATTGGTCTTGCCCGCGCCATTGGGGCCCGCCAGCACGACGGCTGCGCCGCTGACGGCGATCTCGCCGGTGGCATAGGAGCGGAAGTTGGTCAGGCGCAGCCGCGTGACGGCGAGGCGCGCGAGCGCCGGCCCGCAAATGGCTTCAGGATCGCCTGATGGGCGCGTGTGCGGCGCTGACGTCAATCTGGACCTGATCCCTTTAGACCCTGAGCGGCATGAGGACGTAGAGCGTGCGGGCGTCCTCCGCATCCTCGATGATGGCGGGCGAACCCGCGTCCGACAGCAGGAAGCGCACTTCCTTGCCTTCGATCTGGCTGGTGATGTCCAGCAGGTAGCGGGCGTTGAAACCGATCTCCAGCGCGCCCGCGCTATAGGTGGCGCCCACATCCTCGGTGGCGGTGCCGCTTTCGGGATTCACCACCGACAGCGTCACCTTGTCCTTGGACAGGTTCAGCTTCACCGCCCGGGTCTTGTCGGCGCTGATGGTGGAGACGCGGTCCACCGACTGGGCGAATTCCTTGGCTTCCAGCGCCAGCGCCTTGTCGTTGCCGGCGGGGATCACCCGCTCATAGGGCGGAAAGTTGC
>CALDFO010000281.1 GCA_937942205.1 uncultured Alphaproteobacteria bacterium | reverse complement strand
AGTGTCGCCCAGCTGGTCTTGTCGACGCGGGGCGCGGGCGCATACCGGAAGCGCCGTTTCATGTGCCGCCAGTCAGCCTTCGGCATGCTGCGCCGCCTTTCCCTGGGCAAGCGGCCAGCCGTCATCCGCGCCCTTCATGGCGCCGTCCAGCGTCTTGAACCGCCGCGCGCTGGTCACCCGGCCGGGCAAGTGCTCGTTGTAGATCGTGCGGCCGTATTCCTTGCGTGGCTTGGGCAGCGGCCGGATCACCACAAAGGGATAGTCGCCATGGCCGTGCAGGCCGGTGGCAACGACGCCATCGGTGCGCACCGCCTGGAATTGGTTCTGGACCGTCCAGGCCGCGCGGCGCTTCTCCTCCGCCAGCTTTCGCTTCAGGCAACTGCTCATGTCCGCCACCCCTTTCCCGTGTTGGCCAGCATCCAGCCGTCAATCTCATCCAGCACCTTCCGCGCCGGCGCCGCGCCTTGGACAATAGGCGGTGTCTGCTGCCCGGTGTACCAGGCAATGAACTGGGGGTAATTGCGCCCGATGGCGGGGTATCGCGCGCCCAGCGCCACCAGGTTGCGATACTCGTCCCAGGCCTTCGGGTTGCGGAAGCGGCAGTGGACAGCCATGTGGCAGCTGTAGCAAAGGTGAAACTCGTCCGTCTTGCCGGCGGCGAAGGGCTGGGAATAGTCCTCCGCATGCGCGTCAATCGGCGGGGGATCTTGCCCGCACGCCCTGCAGACCGTCGGCCGCTGCAGCGTGCCGGCCGCCCAGGCGCTATTCAGCCATCGCTGTGCCGCGGCGCGCAGCGCCCCGCTGAAGCCGTTATAGGCTTTCATGCCTGATCCCATCACTTGCCCTCGCGGTGTTTGCCAGGCGGAACCATAGCAGCGATTTTGAACTCCAAAAGCTCAATCGCCCACATCGGAACAGGATTCGCACCAGGGCGCCCTTCCTCCCGCTTCCAGGATGTTATCCGCGCCACGCTGCTGTGAAGCATTGTCGCCAGGGCGGCGGTGTCCAGCTGCGCATCATCCGCCAGCTTCATGAACCGCTTGCGCAGCTTCTCCTGGTTGGTCATTGTTCGCCCTGCTTCGCGTGATCGCCGGGCGCCCTCGCGGGCCCCGCTGATCCAGTTGCCACGGACCCGGGGGACGCCAAGCCCGCCGGGTCCACCTTCCCCATGATCACATCGCCCTTGCGCCGCTCCTGCAGCATGGCCCGGAAGCTGGGCGTGTCGTAGCGCGGGTCAATCCAAATCCTCGTCATCGTGCACCTCCAAAGAACTTCAACACGGCCAAGAGGCCTTTCAGGATGGGCAGCAGCAGCGCGTGGCCGACTTCCCGGCCCAGGTTGCGCGCCGCCAAATTGAACTCGCCAAACAGGCCGCACCGGATGCCGTTGTCACGGCGCCGGCACTCCATGGCCTCGCGCAAGCTGAAGCGCGCCCAGTAATCGGTGGCGCCCTTGCATTTCGGACAGGTATGCGCCGCGCGCGACCCGCCCTCGGGGATCTCCCGCCGGTCATGGTGCCAGATGTGGCCGCACAGCTTTTCCGGGCAGACGTGGAAGTGGACGTCTTTCATAAGGCGCCGCTCGTTTTGATTTGCAGGTCAGTCTTTTCCGGATCGACCAGGCTGGGGCCGACGTCTTGGATGATGGCTGTGACGCCGGCGGCGGGATTGTCCAGCTTCTCCGGCTTCGCGCCCACCGCGTCGGTTTCCTTCACCGTCAGCTCAACCGTCTGGTGATGCAGCTGGTACAGGATGGTGGGGTCCATCCAATCGCTCCGGCCAGTGCCGTCACGCTGGAACAGCAGGTGGTCCAGGCCGCCGCCAACCACTTCCAGGTCCCGCACGATCCCGGTGCCCAGCTCAGCAACCCAGCCAACCTTCGGCGTCCGGGGATGGATGCCCCGGGCCAGGTCGCCAACATGGTAGCTGTCGCGGGTCACCAGCACCTTAGCGGTGATGGTGACCCGCTTGCCCACGAACCGGCGCAGCGGCTCCAGGCTGATGTTGGGGGCCTTGTCGAATTGGGTGTCATGCGGGCCCAGCAGCATGATGCCGCCATAGCGGTCAGACCGGCGCTCGTGGCCTTCCCAATTCAGCTGTCCAATGATGCTC
>CALDFO010000280.1 GCA_937942205.1 uncultured Alphaproteobacteria bacterium | reverse complement strand
CTATCTGTTCCTGTTCCTGGGCGCGGTGGCGGTGGGCACCTTCCTGGGCGGGCCGGTCGGCGACCGGTTCGGGCGCAAGATCGTGATCTGGTTCTCGATCCTGGGCATGTTGCCCTTCACCCTGCTGCTGCCGCACGCCAATCTGTTCTGGACCGCGGTGCTGTCGGTGATCATCGGCATCATCATGGCCTCGGCCTTTCCGGCCATCGTGGTCTATGCCCAGGAATTGCTGCCGGGCAAGGTGGGCATGGTGGGCGGGCTGTTCTACGGCTTTTCCTTCGGCATGAGCGGCATCGGCGCGGCGGCGCTGGGGGCGCTGGCGGATGCCACCTCCATCGCCTTTGTGTATAAGGTCTGCGCCTTCCTGCCGATGATCGGGTTGCTGACCGTGTTCCTGCCCAATTTCAAAACCCGCAGATGAGTCTTGAAGATGTCGCGCGGCGCTATGCCGTGGCCGTGTCGCCGGAATTGCTGGCGCTGATGGATACGGCCGATGCGGCGGATCCCATCGCGCGCCAGTTCCTGCCCAGCCTGGCGGAGCTGGAAACCCTGCCGCAGGAGCGGGCCGATCCTATCGGCGACGGCGCCCATGCCCCTGTGCCGGGCATCGTGCATCGCCATCCCGACCGGGTGTTGTTCAAGATCGTGGCGGCCTGCCCGGTCTATTGCCGCTTCTGTTTCCGCCGCGAGATGATCGGCCCCGGCAAGGAGAATGCGCTGTCGCCGCAAGCCTACGAAACCGCGATCGGCTATGTCGCGGCCCATCCGGAAATCCGCGAGGTGATCCTGACCGGCGGCGATCCCTTCATCCTGTCGCCGCGCCGCATCGCCGAGGTGACGCAGCGGCTGGCGGACATCGGCCATGTCAAGGTGCTGCGCTGGCATACCCGCGTGCCGGTGACCGAGCCGTCGCGGACCGGCGACGCGCTGGTGGCCGCGCTTCATGCGCCGGGCGTGACGACCTGGGTCGCGCTGCACGCCAATCACGCCCGCGAATTTTCCGGCGAGGCCCGCCGCGCCATCGCGCGCCTGGCCGATGGCGGCATCGGCCTTCTCAGCCAGTCGGTGTTGTTGAAGGGCGTGAACGACGATGTGGAGACGCTGGCGGCGCTGATGCAGGCCTTTGTGGCCAACCGGATCAAGCCCTATTATCTGCATCATCCCGATCTTGCGCCGGGCACGGGACATTTCCGCCTGACGCTTGACGAAGGATTGACGCTGGTGCGGGCCCTGCGCGGGCGGATCAGCGGCATGGCGATGCCCGCCTATATGCTCGACATCCCCGGCGGCTTCGGCAAGGTGCCGCTGGAGTCCGACCATGCGCAAAAGACCGCGACCGGCTGGCGCATCCGCGATATGCGGGGCCAGTGGCATGATTATCTAGGTTGATTGATCGGCTGGTGCAGGCCAGCCCGTCGCTTTGGCTCCGGGCGCTCGTCGCTTTCGCACGTCCACCGGACGTACTCACATCCTTTCGGATGCCGCTCCTCGCCCACGCAGCCGCTTGAAGAAGGCGCTGACGCGGTGACGGAACTGTTCGCGCCGCACCACATCCATGCCGGTCACCCAGTTGAGCTGGATGACCCGGCGCGGGCCTTCAAAGGCGTGAAAGCCGTGCCAGGCATTGGGCGCGTTCTGGAAAATCAGCATGGTGCCTTCTTCCGGCGGCACTTCGGCGATCACGTCTTCCAGATTTCCGGGGCCGCGCAGCAGGCGCAGGCGGCCGGTCTTGGCCTCCCAGGCGTTGTTCATATAGATCAGCACGGTGATCAGCTTGGTACGGGAGTCGGTGTGAATCTGCCCGTCCCGCGCCGCCGAGACGCCGCGCGCCGTCACCATGGTGGGCCGCCCGCCCAGGTCCACGCCCAGCTTCTTTTCCACCAGGCGGGTGAAGTCCGGCCCCTGGATCGCCGCGATCAGCGCCGCGAAGGCCGGGCCGTATTTCAGGGTGGGCAGCGGGAAGCTGCCGGGATGGATGACCAGCGGATAGTCGGCGTTGATCGCCGCCATCGCCCCGGCCTTCACGAAATGGGGCACCATGGCATAGGCGAACGGCTCGCGCGCCACGGGCGCGGCCTCGAAGGCTTCCAGGTCAATGGGCTGGGTAGTCATGGCGGTTCCATATCGCAAAAGGCCACAACCTGCAAAAGGGGAAAACTACGTAACCAGGAATTCCAGAGGCCATTCTCCCCTTCGGCGCGGTACGCGCCTCAGCCCTTCTCTGGCTTCCTTCCCCCGCATGGCGAAGCCGTTGGCGGGGGAGTTCGGTAGCGGCAGCGTACCGAACAGCGCAGCGAAGTGTCTGCGGAGCAGACCTGAGCTGCGACGGATGGGGGTCAATAAAAAACAGGACGGGCGCGTGTCGCTCCGCGCCCGTCCCAACTCCGGAACTCTTATTTTGCCCCTAAGAATTCCGGAGCAACCGGGAAATCAGTGCCCGCCGGTGTTGTAGTGGATGATCTGGGCGGTGTTGCCGATGGCGCTGGACGACATGCCCACCGTGCCGCCGACATTATAGGCCGCCACATTCATGTTGGAGATGGTGCCCGAGGCGTTGAGCTGGCGGTTGAAGACCGGGAAGTTGGGCGCGTTGGAGTCGGCCTGGAACGTGTTGCCCAGCGCCGAGCCCTGGAACACCGCGTTGCCGGCGATGTTGGTGGCGATGGCGTCGGTCCCGACAAAGGGGTCCTTGGCATAGCATTCCTGGTTCGACTTCACCGCCGTCACCACCGGGTCGGTCGAGACGCTGGCGCCGTTACAGAAGGCCTGGTTGTTCACGCCCACGCTGCCCCAGACATTGTTGGCGTCCAGCGCCACATTGGAGCCGATGGTGGCCTTGGAGTCGACGAACTGGTTGTTGAGGACGCGGGTGTCGTTCATGGTGGTGATGTCCACCATGTTGCCGGCCGCGGCGCCCTGGGCCACCACGTCGCCGCCCACCGTGTCCACCACGCCCATCAGATTCGACCAGTTGGTCTGCAGGTTGATCTGACCGTTGATGATGTCGCTGCCGGTGGGGTTCTGGGACGAATAGCCGTCCAGCCAGTTGGCGCCGTAGCTGTTGCCAACGCCGCCCGCCAGGGTGGCGGTGGCCGAAAAGGCGACCAGGGCGGAGGCGGCGAGAAGGCTCTTGAAGCGGATCATGATGAAACTCCTGGGTATCTGGTTTTAAGTCTGGTTCGGGTCTGAGGGTTTAGAGGCCGCCGCGAAGCCGGGGATCGCCCATGGCGTCGCCGCCGGTATAGCTGCGGTAGGGGGCCATGCGGCCGCGGTCGCCATAGCCGCCCGCATAGACCGGAGCCGGCGGCGCGTAATAGGGCTGCGGGTAAGGCTGCGGCGCATAAGGCTGCGGATAGGGCTGGGGCGCATAGGCCACGGCCTGCGGATAATAGGGACGCTCGCCATAGTCGCGCAGCGGGTCGTTGTCGGTGCCCAGCGGGATGGCGCAGGCGCCCGGGGCGCGATAGACGCGGGTGATCATCTCCAGCACCGCGCGCTCGATGGTGGAGCGCACCGCCAGCTGCACCGGCTCCAGGGCGCTTTCCCCGATGCTGATGTCGAAGAAGTTGGTGCCCAGGAAGTCGAACACGCCGGCCGAAACCTGACGGCCGATGATCTGCTTCTGGTAGGAGATCACGTCGGCGACCTCCAGCGTGTTGGTGTTGACCAGGCGCATGTCCAGGCCGACATTCATCACATACAGGCTGCCCGAGGCGGTGCCGGTGGTGGCGTTGGTCGCCGTGCCGCCGCCATTGCCGTTGGCGTTCTGCGAGCGGATGTTGAAGTTCAGCTCGGTGATGCCGCCCACGATGTAATAGTCGGAGCCGGGGATCGAGCCGGACAGGATGCGGCGATAGTCGCCGGGCTGCGGCACCGGCACCTTGTCGTCGCCGATCAGCTTGTTGTTGGCGTATTTCAGCTCCATCTCGGCGACCGAGGTGTCGAAGCGCTCGACCATGTGCACGCCCGCCTTGTTCAGGGCGCTCATCGCCATCAGGGCGGCGCCGGCGGTGACCTTGCGGCCCGAGCCGTCGGCTTCGGTCTTGCCGGTATAGTCGGCGATCTGGCCGACCGCGATCCGCACCGGGCGCTGGCGGACATAGGCGCCCATGCAACGCAGGGCGGCCGAATAGGGGGTCTCGTTGGAGATCACCGGGGCCCCGCCGATCGGCGCGGTGTAGCGGCCGATCTCGTTGGGCGTGGGGCTGATGCACCCTTCCAGGCCGACGGCTGCCAGCAGCAGGACCAGGGGCTTGATCAGATGTTTACGTCCGCGGCGAGTCATGGGAGGGGCTTCCCTTCTTCTTTCGTCTTAGTGCGTATTCAGTTCGGCGGTCGCCGTCTGATTTCCGTTGTTGATCTGCGTCGAGTCGATAACCGTGGTGTTGCGCGAACCGATCACGACGACGCTGAGCTGGTTGCCGATCGCCGTGGCCTGTCCGTAAGCCGATCCTGCACCCCCCGTGCCAACTCCGGCGCCGGCATACTGGGCGCCGTTGTTGTTGGAGTAGATCGAGGACTGGAACTGGCCGTCCACGCGGGTCAGGTTGCCGTTGCCGTCGCGGACCGAATAGTTGGAGGCCTGGTTTTGGGTATAGGCGCCATAGCCGTTGTACATGGCCGAATTGGTCCAATCGCCCGCCTGGGCCGCGGTGGCGGCGCCAAGGGCAAGGACAACAAGGCCGATCAGTTTGCGGGTCTGGGTCATGGCTATGGCTTCCAAATCTGTTGCCCGGAGCAGAGCAACCGCCATGCCAGGTCTTAATCGCCGTTAGGAATCGGCTGTGCCGGGCTGGTACGGCGGCGGCTCGGAAAGCCCGGTAATGCGGGATTTCCATGGGTCGCGCGGGCCGGGTTTCGCGCCGAAGGCCCGCTTGCTTGGCGCCCCTGATCCCGGATTGGGCCATCGGTGCGGGGCGTTCGGGCTGTGCCGGCGCGGCCGTGGAACACGGCGGTTTGTGTCAGCCCGGCACATCGCGCCGGGACAGGGACGGCCTGTTGGCCTGGACCGCGAACCCCCTTAAAGAGGCGGCATGGCTTTCCTGCAATCCGCCCCGCCGCGCCAGCCCATGTTCCGCGCGCCCGCCGTCGTGCTCTGGATGATCGGCGGGCTGGCGGCCGCCCATGCCGCCCGCGTCCTGGGACCGGCCGAGCGCGCGCAGGATGCGGTCTATGCCTTTGCCCTGATCCCCGCCCGCTACAGCCGTGCCTTTCTGGAAAGCCACATGGCCGATCCTGGCACAGTCTGGGAACGGGCTGTGCCGTTCCTCACATATATGGCGCTCCACAATGACTGGACCCATCTGGTCATCAACTGTCTGTGGCTGCTGGCCTTTGGCCCCATCGTGGCGCGCCGCTATGGCGGGCTTTTGTTCCTGGGCTTCTTCCTGGTCTGCGGTGTCGCCGGGGCGGGCGCCTATGTCGCCCTCAACTGGGGCAGCACCATCCCCGTCATCGGCGCGTCGGGGGCGGTTTCCGGCCTGATGGCGGCCGCCCTTCGCATGTTGCCGGGCCAGGCGCCCTGGGCGGCGCCGGGCCAGGCGCCGCTGGCCCCTCTCTGGTCGCGGCCGATCCTGGTGTTCAGCGGGGTCTGGGCCGCCATCAACCTGATCGTGGGGCTGACCGGGCTGGGGCTGGGCGGCAGCGAGGGGCTGATCGCCTGGCAGGCGCATCTGGGCGGCTTCATCGCCGGGATGCTGCTCAGCGGGCCGTTCGATTCCTTGCGGCCGCGCATGGTGGGCGCCCCGCTGGACGACTGAGCCGTTCTGGGCTATTTTGCCTACGGATGTAGTAGGATGTGCCATGCGGCAGCCCAAGCTCAGCAAGCTGGAAATGCAGATCATGGAGGTGCTGTGGACCAATGGCAGCTCCGCCATCCGTGAGATCCAGGAGAGCTTTCCGCAGAAGGGCCGCCCCGCCTACACCACCATACAGACCATGGTGTACCGGCTGGAGATCAAGAAGGTGCTGCGCCGGGC
>CALDFO010000279.1 GCA_937942205.1 uncultured Alphaproteobacteria bacterium | reverse complement strand
GCCCGCCATGGCGCTGACCACCACGGCCACCTTGTTGCCGCGCTCGACCTCCCGCCGCACCAGGGTGGCGACATGACGGATGCGGTCCAGGTCGGCCACCGAGGTGCCGCCGAATTTCATCGCGATCGTCGCCACGTTTTTGCTTCCTGAGAGGGGGACCGATTTGCCCCGGGCTTTGTGGCGGCCTACATAGACGGGGCCGCATCCCTGCTCAACCCTCGAAAGCGCATGGCAGATTCAGCCGTCCCACAGTTCTCCATCGACCCCGCGGAAGTCGCCAAATTCTCGGCGATGGCCGCCGAATGGTGGGACCCGGCGGGCAAGTTCGCCCCCCTGCACAAGTTCAATCCGGTCCGGCTGGCCTTCATCCACTCCGAGGCGGCGGCGCATTTCGGGCGGAACGCCCGGGCCCTGCGGCCCTTCGAGGGCCTCTCGCTGCTGGATATCGGCTGCGGCGGCGGCCTGTTGTCCGAGCCCATGACCCGGCTGGGCTTCGCCGTCACCGGAGCGGACGCCTCGGACAGGAATATCGGCACCGCCCGCGCCCATGCCGCCCAGAGCGGGCTGGAGATCGACTATCGCGCCGCCACCGCCGAGCTACTGGCGGCCGAGGGCCTGTCCTTCGATGTGGTGCTGAACATGGAGGTGGTGGAGCATGTCGCCGATGTCGCGGCCTATCTGGCGGCCTGCACCGCCCTGGTGAAGCCGGGCGGCCTGACCTTTGTCGCCACCATGAACAAGACCCTCAAGAGCCTGGCCCTGGCCAAGATCGGAGCCGAGTATGTGCTGGGCTGGCTGCCGCGCGGCACCCATGACTGGAGCCGCTTCATCCCACCCGAAAACCTTGAGAAATCGCTTGAAGATACCGGCCTAACCATTTTGAAGCGTCAGGGCGTTTCCTTTAACCCGATCCTGTGGGACTGGGCCCTCTCGTCCGATGTGGACGTGAATTACATGGTGGTGGCCAAGCGGGGTTAGGCGGTCCTCATGGTTCGACACGCTCACCATGAGGACTGATACGCCACCTCATCCTGAGCCTGTCGAAGGATGAGGCCGGGCGTCAGTTGGCGCTGTCCAGGTCCGGCGGCAGGGCGGCGATATCGATGCCCTCCTCCACCAGTTCCTTGGCTTCCCCGGCGGTGGTCTCGCCATAGATGTGCCGGTCCGGGGTTTCGCCATAATGGATCTTGCGGGCCTCTTCGGCGAAATCCGGGCCCACATAGTCGGCATTCTCCTGCACATACTTGCGCAGGCCGGTCATGAACTGGCGCATCTGTCCGGCGTCGCCGGCCTTGGCGCGGACGGACTTCTTGGTGCCGGTCACCGCCGGGGCCATGATGGCCTTTTCGACACGGGCGGAGTTGCAGGAAGGGCAGTTCAGCCGGCCGCCACGCGCCTGCTCGTCGAATGCGGCGCTGTCCCGGAACCAGCCCTCGAACTCATGCCCCCTGTGGCAACGCAAATTATAGGCGATCACGAACATGCTCCACGGCAGCCTGCCCCCAGGCCGAAGGCGGAAAATGCGCCGTGGCCGGACAATGCGCAAGACCCGGGCGGCGGAAGGGCTTTAGGCGCGGTTCTCAGGGGCCGGTAAAGGCCCGGTCGTGGCGCAGGTTGGGGATCTTGGCGCGGGCGGCGGCCGACAGCGCCGGGTCGATGTCGGCCACAATCACACCCGGCTCGCTGTCCGCTTCCGCCAGGATTTCCCCCCAGGGCGCGATGATCAGGCTGTGGCCGAAGGTCTTGCGGCCGTTGGCATGTTCGCCGCCTTGCGCCGGCGCCAGGATGAAACAGCCATTCTCGATGGCCCGCGCCCGCAGCAGCACATGCCAGTGGGCCGAGCCGGTGGGCACGGTGAAGGCGGCGGGCACGGTGATCAGGAAAGCGCCCTTCTGGGCCAGGCGGCGATAGAGCTGGGGAAAGCGGATGTCGTAACAGATGGACAGGCCCACCCCGCCCCAGGGCGTCTGTGCCACCACCGCCTCGCTGCCGCCTTCCACCGTATTGGATTCCCGGTAGGTCTCGCCGGAGGCCAGTTCGACATCGAACAGGTGAATCTTGCTGTAGCGGGCGGTGATGTCGCCATCGGGCGAAAACAGCAGGCTGCGGTTGGCGGTCTTGTCGGCGCTGACCTTGATCGCCAGCGAACCGATCAGCAGCCAGACCTTCAATTCACGCGCCAGCGCCGCGAAAACCGGAATGGCCGGATCGTGCGCCTCGTCGAAGCTCTGGGCCAGCTTGGCGCCGCCATCGGGCGCCATCAGGGTGGTGTTCTCCGGCGTGGCGATGAAGGTGGCGCCCCGGGCAGCCGCCGCGCGCACCAGCGCCACGGTCTGGCGGATATTCTCCGCCACATCGTCGCCGGAACGCAGTTGAACGCAGGCTGCACGGAAGCTCATCGGTTACTGGATGCGCGACTGGATCGCGGCGATGCCGGCCTTGGCGCAGACCTCGTCCTTGTCGCCGCCGGGCGCGCCCGACACCGAAATGATGCCGACCGTGTCGTTGCCCGCCTTCAACAGGAAGGCGCCGGGACGCGCGGTCTCGATCAGCGGATCGGCCTTGATCGCGGCGGCCAGGGCGGCGTCGGTTCCGGCCTTGGCCAGCACTTCACCGCTGCTCATCTTGTACTTCAATGCCGCCTGGGCCTTGGTCATGGCGATGCGCTGGGTGATGGCGGCGGCGCCGTCATTGGAGATCACCACGATCGGCACGCCCGCGGAGTCGGCGACCAGGGTGGTGGTCTTGTAGGTGGTGGACAGGCAGTTGGCGTTGGCCGCCTGCGCCGCCTCGATCGCCAGGGCGGTGGGAATGCCGCGCGCGCGGGCCGGACGGGGCAGCTTCATCTCGTCGGGCGACGGCGCGGGCGCGATGGTGGGCGCGGGATTGGCGGCGGGCGCCTGCGCCATGGCGGGCGCGGCGAGCAACATGGCGGTGGCGGCGAGCAGAATCTTCTTCATGGCGTCATCCCTGTCTGGATTTCTTGCCGCGGATATTCGGGGGTGAAGCGGGGTTTGTCCAGCCGGATCATGCCTGCGAATTCCAGAGGCCATCCTCCCCCTTCTGCGCGAAGCGCAAGTAGAAGGGGGAGGTGGTTTCAGCGTTCGAGGTGAGCGGAGCGAACCGAGAGGTAGCTGAA
>CALDFO010000278.1 GCA_937942205.1 uncultured Alphaproteobacteria bacterium | reverse complement strand
AGAACGGCAGCTTCCCAAGCTGCATACGAGGGTTCGATTCCCTTCACCCGCTCCAAGGTCCGCCGACGCCGCCACCTGCGCGCCGCGTCCGGCCGCCTGGATGCGGCGGCGATTTCTCTCATCTTGTCGCCAATCCGTTACAACCTGTCTTCGCGGCTGCGTCATTCATCTTGCACCTGCACAGTGCGCGGGTCTGACGCATCCTTGCCTGTCCGGGTTGCCATGATACAACACCGCACCCGGACCGACCGCCTGAGGCCGCCACGGAGAACAGGGAGAACTATATGACGTCGAAACTTTTCATTGCCGCCGCTGCCGCGGCGCTGCTGACGCCGATGGCGGCTTCGGCTCAATTCCTGGGCAAGGAAGAGAATCCGGTCCAATCCAATCGTATGCCCGGCACCTACTGGGCGCCCAAGCCGACCGCGCTGACCCCCTATGTGGCCCCCAACAAGCCGCACTGGAAGCTGTCGGAGATCAAGGCCGCGCATAAGGGCCAGACCGACTGGGTGCAGCCCATCATCCGCAACAAGGATCAGGTCGCCGACTATATCTCGCTGGGCGCGGGCAAGAAGACCAAGACCATTCTGTGGCCCGATGACCGCATCGTGTTCATCGTCTGGGAAGGCTCGATCAAGGTCTCCATCGAAGGCAAGGAGCCCTTCGTGGCGACCAAGGGCTTCATGGTCAACGTGCCCTTCCGCAATGCCTACACCCTGGAAAATGTCGGCGACGTTCCGGCGCTGCGCTTTGAAGTGCGCCAGAACGGTTCGGAGCCGATCTATCCGGCCAGCGAGACCCCCGATCCGGTCAAGGGCATGACCTATGTGAAGGTCACCCAGTCTCCGGGCATCGGCAAGGACAAGGAGTCCAACCCGATCTATGTGGATTACATGAAGGAGTTCAACGGCACGGATAAGGCCTATGGCGGCAAATTCGTGTGGGACGACCACTTCACCTCCAACATCCTGCGCGGCAAGGCGGCGGCCTCCGTTCCGCCGGACACCCAGAAGGGCCATTTCCATGTCGGCTGGACCGAGTTCTGGTTCATCATGGAAGGCAAGATCGGCATCAAGATCGAGGGCCTGCCCTACTTCACCACCGAGCCGGGCGACATCATGACCGCCGCCCAGGGCCGCTGGCACCGTGCGGGCAACGACCCGTCGGCGCCCTGGTCGACGCGCGTTCCGTTCAATCCGCGTCCGCCGATTCTGCACAACTTCGAAGCCACCGGCGACTAGGCCGCCTGGTTTCGGACCGAATGGGAAAGGCCCCGCGCGCAGGCGCGGGGCCTTTCTGCTTTCAGGGCCGCCGCCTTCGCAGATGCAAATGGCGTCCGGGGCGGATTGCCAACAGATTTCGCCGGTCATGCTGCAAGGGCGAAACAAGTTCCCGCCGGATGGCATTTTCTCAGGTAATGCAGGCTTTTACACATACCGGAAGTCTGGTTATTTGCGGTATCCGGCATCAGAACCGGGCAGAGAAACAGACGGGAACCGGCCGCGCCGCGCGTGAAACACCGGTCACAGCAAAGAGTTGGTCATGAGAATCCGCGCCGCCGCCGCCCTGCTTGCCTGTTTTGCGACGCCTTTTGCGGCCCCGGCCCTGGCGGCCCAGACGGCCTCGCTCGACACCCAGTTCCAGGAGACGGTGAAGCCTTTCATCGGCAAGTACTGCGTCAGTTGTCATGGCGGGGCGTCGCCCACCGCGCAACTTGACCTGAAGTCCTATACCACCCTGGAGCAGGTGAAGGCCGACTTCCCGCGCTGGCTGCTGTTGTCCGAGCGCCTGACGGCCAAGGAAATGCCGCCCCGGCCGATGCCCGCGCCGCCCGCCGACCATGCCCAGAAGATCATCGATTTCGTCGAGGCGATGCGCGCCGCCGAGATCAAGCGGCTGGCGGGCGATCCGGGTCTGGTGCTGGCCCGCCGCCTCAGCAATGCCGAGTATGACAACACCATCCGCGATCTGACCGGACAGGATATGCGGGTCGCCCGCCAGTTCCCGGTGGACCCGGCCAACACCGCCGGCTTCGACAATTCCGGCGAATCCCTGACCATGTCGCCGGCGCTGTTGTCCAAATACCTCCAGGGCGCGCGCCAGATCGCCGACCATATGGTGCTGACCCCGGACGGGATCAATTTCGCCGCGCATCTGGTGCAGGTGGAAAGCGACCGCGACCGTTATTCCATCCAGCGCATCATCAATTTCTACAAGGCGCAGCCCACCGATTACGCCCGGTATTTCGAGGCGTCCTGGCGCTATCGCCACCGCGCCGCGCTGGGCGCGCCGAACGCCACCCTGGCCGCCATCGCCGCCGAGATGAAACTCAGCGGCAAATACCTGCCGATGGTCTGGGGCATCCTGACCGAAAAAGAGAATGTGCTGGGCCCGGTGGCCAAACTGCAGGGAATGTTCAACGCTTTACCCGCACCGGGCGCGAAGAATGCGCGCGCCGCCGTGCAGGCTCAGAGCGCGGCGATGCGTGATTTCGTGATCCGCATCCGTACCCATACCGCCATGCAGTTCGACGCGCCCAAGGTGGAGGGCCTGCCCGGCCAGTCCCAGCCGCTGCACAACTGGCGCCTCAAGACCTATGCCGCCAACCATCGCAACAGCGATCCGGCGGCGCTGCGCACCGACGCCGACGGCCCGGTGGTGCTGCCGCTGATTCCCAAATATCCCGGCCTTCATGCCGATGCGACGCCGCGCTACCGCCTGCTGCTGGCCACGGCGCGCGCCGATGACACCGATCTGGTGGTGCCCGCGGCGCAGAAGCCGCAATACCAGGCGGCGTTCCAGCGTTTCGCCTCGGTCTTTCCCGACGTCTTCTATGTCAGCGAGCGCGGCCGCTACTGGCCGGATGATTCCGAGGACAAGGGCCGCCTGCTCAGCGCCGGCTATCACAATACCGGCGGCTATTACCGCGACGACACCGCGCTGATGGAACTGATCCTGGACAAGCCGGGCCAGCAGCAGCTCGACCGGCTGTGGGACGATTTCGACTATGTCGCGGGCCACACC
>CALDFO010000277.1 GCA_937942205.1 uncultured Alphaproteobacteria bacterium | reverse complement strand
CGAACCCTCGTATGCAGCTTGGGAAGCTGCCGTTCTACCATTGAACTACACCCGCGCCCGCTGGACGGCATCCGCGCCCGGTGGCTTATATCGCGCCGTTGCTTGGTTTGGGAAGCTGCAGTTCTTCCGGCTGCGCCGAAACGCGTCGAACCCGGTTTTGCCAGCCCGGCGCAGCCATGTTTTACTATCCGGCCCCGGCGGAAGAGAAAGATGTCCACACCGCATATCCAGGTCTTTGACGCCAACGCCATGCCCTGGGAAGAGCGGTTTGTCCCGCAACTGGGCAAGGCGCTGTTCGCCAAGCGATTCCTGGAAGACCCCGATACGGGCGTCACGGTGCGGATGGTGCGCTATCCCGCCGGGTTCATGAATGCCTGGCACACCCATCCCTGCGCCCATGGCATGTTCGTGCTGGACGGCACCCTGGTCACGCATGAGGGCTCGTTCCCGCCCGGCACCTTTCTGTGGTTCGCCGAGGGCATGCGGATGGAGCATGGCGCCACCCAGACCGCCGATGTGACGGTGCTGTTCATCACCAACAAGCCATTCGAGATCTGGTACGAGCAGCCCGCACCGGCAGCGTCCTAGTCACGGCGCGCCCGTGGCGGCCTCACGCGACGTGTTCCGGATTTCCGCGATATCCTGCTGGGCCTTCTCCCGATAGGTTTTCAGGCAATCGTTGAAAGCCGTGACCTGATCGTTGAACGTCTTGACCCTGAGATTGTAAGCGGTCATCCCGGCGTGATCGCTGGTGGATGGCTGAACGCCGATGGCGGCACGATCCGGGCTCTTGCAACCGGAAGGCGGATAAAAGCCCAAGGGCATGTTCCCGGCTGCGTCGGGCGGCGGCGCGGCGGGCCGGTTCATGGCCGCGGCCACCTCGCCGTTCACCGCGCTGAGAATGCCCTGCACATCGTTGCCGACCTTGGCATTATAGGCCCGCATACAGTCATTATAGACGACGCTACCCTTGTTGAATTTCTCGACATTGCGATTGTAGAGATTCACATCGCCCCATTCGCGCGAGGCAGGCGGGCTCAGCCATTTGCGGCTGGGCGCGACGCAGCCAGGCTTGGGGTAGAAACCCGCCGGCAAATTGCCCGCGGCCGGATTTGCATTGGACGGCGCGGCAGCCTCCATTGTGGTCTGGGCGACGGCGATATCCGGTGACAGCAGAGACCAGACCAGCAACAGCGTTGATGCCCAAGCCGATCGCATGATGCATTCCTCCTGCTCACCCGCGAAGTCCGCGCGTCCAATGCGGCGAATTTAGGTTCGCCGCAAAGCGGCAGCGCCATCCCGCGCCCCGGCAGCAGCCATCATCCGATGACACCGGGGCACAGCTTCGATTCTGATAATCCATCAGGCGTTCAGGTCTTCGGATACACGGCTTGCGCCCCGGATCATCGCGGTACACGATCCTGTCCGGGCGGCGGGGCGCGACACGGGCCTTGCCCTCCCGCATCATCGTTTTGTTTCCCCTGCGATTTCAGCAAGCGGCACCGGTTTTCGCCGCCACATTCCAGCAACGGCATTTGCAACCAGAGAGGAAGAAAACATGGATATTTCCGCGCTTCTCGCACAGATCGTCGGCGGCGCTGCCGGCGGCACAGGCGGCGGCAAGATACTGAAGGACGCCGATATGGGGACCACCCTGAACGCCATTGTCGGCGGCCTTGGCGGAATCGGCGGCGGCGGTCTTTTGGGCGCGGTCCTGGGCAATACCGCCGGTGGCATGGCGGGCGGCGGCGATATCGGCGCCATCGCCACCCAGCTTGTCGGGGGCGGCGTCGGCGGCATCGTTCTGCAGGTGATTGTCGGCCTGATCAAGAACAAGCTGCTGGCGAAATAGACGCCATACGCCCGGAAAGCGCCCGGAAAAGGATGGCGTCTTCCGGGCCGCCTATTGCCGCGGCGCCTGCTGCTGGCCCGGCTGCGGCAGCGTGACCTTGTAGCTGGGCATGCGCGCGTCCAGCGCCGCCACCGCGGCGGCGGTGATGTCCAGGTTCGGGTCCACCACCATCGGCACGGCCTGGCGGTCCACCACCATGTTGGCCTTGTGCTGGGCGGTGAGCTGCTTGATCACCGGCTCGAGCTGCTGGCTGATCGCGGCGCGGGCCTGGTTGAAGCCGTCGCGAAGCCGGCCCTCCTTGGCCTGCGCTTCCTGACGGAAGGCGTTCTGGCGGGCTTCAAAGGCCGCCACGCGCTTCTGCCGCTCCTCGGCCGAAAGCCCGGCCAGCTGGCGCTGCAGCGCCTGGCCGTCATTCTGCAGGGCCTTGCCGCGCGGATCCAGTTCCGTCCGGATCTGGGCGGCATAGGTGTTCATCTGCTGGCCGATGTCCTGGCCCACCTTGGAACGGGCCATCACCGCGCTCATGTCGATCACCAGCATCCGGGCCTCGGGCACCGGGCCGCCCGGCGTGACGGGTTCGGCGG
>CALDFO010000276.1 GCA_937942205.1 uncultured Alphaproteobacteria bacterium | reverse complement strand
GCCACCCGCCGTGGACAGCGCGGGCAGCCAGTGGAAGCTGTGCAGCGCCTCGTGCCAGGCGGCGGAGGGCGGCGGCAGATCGAACACCGACACGCCGTCGGGCACATCCACCGTCACGCCATGGAAGCGGAAACGCCCGCGCAGCAGGCTGTCGGCATCCTCCAGGCGGCGCGGCTGCGCGTCCCAGGGATGAAAGACGATATGGTCGGCCAGCGGTCCCGTCAGCAGGCGGCGATAGAGCCAGTTGCGGCGGCCCCACACCCGCAACGGCGCGGCGGCGCGAAAGGCGGCGGCTTTCGCGAGATCAGGCATGAGCGGCAGGAGCTGCTGCGCCCGCACGGTCAACCCCTCAGGGCCCGGATATTGGCCGCATAGCAGGAAGGCCCGCCCTGGAAGGCGGCGGTTCCCGCCACCAGCACGGTGGCGCCGGCGGCGATGGCGCGCGGGGCGGTCTGCGGGGTGATGCCGCCATCCACTTCCAGTTCGATGGCGCGGCCGGTCTGGTCGATGCGCTTGCGCGCCGCCTCGATCTTGCGAAGCTGGCTTTCGATGAAGATCTGTCCGCCAAACCCAGGATTGACACTCATTATCAAAACAAGGTCCACCAGATCCATCAGATTGTCTATCGCTTCGATGGGCGTGCCGGGATTGAGGACCACTCCGGCCTTCTTGCCCAGGCTGCGGATGTGCTGGAGCGTGCGATGGATATGGGGCCCGGCTTCCGGATGCACCGTCAGGCCGTCCGCCCCCGCCGCCGCGAAGGCGTCCAGATAGGGGTCCACCGGCGAAATCATCAGATGTACGTCGAACGGCTTGCCGCTGTGGGGCCTCAGCGCCTTCACCCCCGCCGGGCCGATGGTGATGTTGGGCACGAAATGGCCGTCCATCACGTCCACATGCACCCAGTCGGCGCCCGCGGCCGTGATGGCCTCCACCTCCGCGCCGAGCCTGGAAAAGTCGGCGGACAGGATCGACGGCGCGATTTTGACGGTTGAAACCATGACGTTAAGTGCCGGATTCCGGTCCGGCTTGCAACGCCGGCCCGGCGTCGATTCGCCCTTTTCCGCCGGACGGATGCGCCCGGCCATGCGGCCGAATGCGATTAGCAGCCCCGCGCACGCATCCATTGACTAGCCGGGGCCCACACATAAACTCCGGCCCGGTTCGATTTTGACGTTATTCCGGAAGGCTTTGATGGCGGACACTCCGCAGACCCCCGGCAACCCGGCAGCCGGGCGGCCCCTCTCTCCCCACATGACCATCTATCGCTGGCCGGCCACGATGATGACCTCCATCACGCACCGCATCACGGGCGTGGGGCTGTCGCTGGGCATTCTGATCCTGGCCTGGTGGCTGATCGCCATCTCCAACGGGCCGGACGGCTGGAACGCCTTCCATGCCGTGATGAACACGCCGCCCGGCCTGCTGGTGCTGTTCGGCATCGCCTGGGCGCTGGGCTATCATCTGCTCAGCGGCCTGCGGCACCTGGCCTGGGACCTGGGTTACGGCTTCGACAAGAAACTGTCGGAGCGCAACAGCGTCCTGATCTTCGGCCTGTCCTTCCTGGTCGCGGCGGGCATCTTCGTGCTGGTCTGGACCGGCCATGCGGGGTACCTGCAATGAGTTCCGCGCAAAGCCCGCTTCGCCGCACCCGGAATCTGGGCGCCTCGCACAGCGGCACCGGCCATTTCTGGCGCGAGCGCATCACCGCCGCCGCCCTGGTTCCGCTGTCGCTGTGGTTCCTCTATGCCGTTCTGGGCCTGGCGGGCACCAATGTCGTCACCGCGCTGCGTTTCCTGGCCCTGCCCTGGAACGCGCTGCTGATGGCCGCCTTCGTGCTCACCGCGCTCTATCACGCCGCGCTGGGCCTTCAGGTGGTGATCGACGATTACGTCCACACCGCCGGGTCCAAGATCCTGCTCTTCCTGCTGGTGCGCATCAGCGTCATCGCCGCCGGCTCTGTCAGCCTTTTCGCACTGCTGCGCATCGCCGCTTTCTAGGACACCATCATGCCCGCCTATACCATTGTGGATCACACCTTCGATGTCGTCGTTGTCGGCGCGGGCGGCGCGGGCCTTCGCGCCACCCTGGAATGCGCCCTGCGCGGCCTCAAGACCGCCTGCATCACCAAGGTATTTCCCACCCGCAGCCACACCGTGGCGGCGCAGGGCGGCGTGGCCGCCAGCCTGGGCAATATGGGCGAGGACAACTGGCGCTGGCACATGTACGACACCGTCAAGGGGTCGGACTGGCTGGGCGACCAGGATTCCATCGAGTATCTGTGCCGCAACGCCCCCGAGGCGGTCTATGAGATGGAGCATTTCGGTATGCCCTTCTCGCGCACCGACGAAGGCAAGATCTACCAGCGCGCCTTTGGCGGCATGACCAGCAATTACGGCGAGGGGCTGGTGCAGCGCACCTGCGCCGCCGCCGACCGCACCGGCCATGCCATGCTGCACACGCTGTACGGCCAGTGCGTCAAGCATGAGGTCAACTTCTTCATCGAATATTTCGCCCTCGACCTCATCATGGAGGACGGGGCCTGCCGTGGCGTGATGGCCTGGAACCTGGACGACGGCACGATCCACCGCTTCCGCGCCCACAAGGTGATCCTGGCGACCGGCGGCTATGGCCGCGCTTATCAATCCTGCACCGGCGCCCACACACAAACCGGAGACGGCAACGCCATGGTGCTGCGCGCGGGCCTGCCGCTGCAGGACATGGAGTTCG
>CALDFO010000275.1 GCA_937942205.1 uncultured Alphaproteobacteria bacterium | reverse complement strand
GCGAATTGCGGCTGGCCTCCAGCCGCACGAACCGCTCCACCACGCGCGGCTTGTCGGCGGCAGGGATGCCCGGACCGCTGTCGCTCACCGTCAGGTCGGCGCCCCCATCATGGGCGGTGGCGCGAATGCTCACCAATCCGCCGGGTGGGGTGTATTTGATGGCATTGTCCACCAGATTGGCCAGCGCCTGGGCGATCAGACTGCGATTGCCCTCGATGGCGGCGCTGCCGGGCAGCAGCTCCAGCGTGATGTTGCGCTCCTCGGCCAGGGGCTCGTACAGCTCGGCCACGTCGGCGGCGACCGACGACAGGTCCAGGGCGCTCATGGCGGCGCGGGTGGTGCCCGCATCGGTCTCGGCGATCAGCAGCAGGGCATTGAAGGTGCCGATCAACTGGTCGGTCTCGGCCATGGCGCGCTCGATCTCGCCCGCATCGGCGCCCTGGGCGGTGAGCCGGGCGGCGGATTCCTCCAGCCGGTTGCGCAGCCGGTTCAGCGGCGTGCGCAGGTCATGGGCCACCGAATCCGTCACCTCGCGCAGGCCCTTCATCAGCCGCTCGATGCGGTCGAGCATGCGGTTGAGGTTTTCGGCCAGGGTGTCGAACTCGTCGCCGGAGCCGGACACCGGCACCCGCCGCGTCAGATCGCCGGCGATGATCTCGCCGCTGGTGCGGTTGATGGTGTCCACCCGGCGCAGCATGTTGCGGCTCATCAGCGCCCCGCCGCCCAGCCCCAGCAGCAGAATCAGCCCCACCGTCCAGGGCAGGGTGGTGGTGAACATGCGCTCGGTCAGATAGCGGTCGTGAACGTCCTGCGCCACCAGCAGGAGGAAATCGCCCTGCAGGGGAAAGATGCGGCCGCGGGCGCGGCGCGTCTCCAGTTTCCCGTCCACCGGCCGCTCGTAATAGAATTCGACATAATCGCCCGGCCTGATGGAAATCTGCGGCCAGGAATCCAGGTTGCCCGCCAGGGTGGCGCGGCGCTGGCCGTCGGACAGAAGATACAGCGCCTGGCCGGCATGAAGCGCGCGGCCACGGACCGTTTCGGCCAGCCCCTGGATGCCCAAATGCTGATACTGCTCGGCCAGGCCGGTGGCGTCGGCCTCGATGATCTGGTCGGTCTGCCCGTCCAGGGTGCGGCGGGTGTTCCAATAGGTGAAGCCCAGCAGCGCCGCCACCGAGAAGGCGAACAGCATCACATAGACCAGGACGATACGGAACGCCTGGGTGCGCAGGAGCTGACCGGTACGCATGGCTACCGGCCCCGCAGTCCTAATGGGCACGAATCATGTAGCCCGCGCCGCGCACGGTGTGCAGCAGGGGCGCCTCGAACCCCTTGTCGATCTTGGCGCGCAACCGGCTGATATGCACGTCGATCACGTTGGTCTGGGGATCGAAGTGATACTCCCACACGCTTTCCAGCAGCATGGTGCGCGTCACCACCTGTCCGGCATGGCGCATCAGATATTCCAGCAGGCGGAATTCGCGGGGCTGAAGTTCGATCGCGGTGCCGCTGCGCCTGGCGGCGCGGGTCAGCAGATCCAGTTCCAGGTCGCCCACATCCAGCCGGGTCTTGACGCCCACCGGCGAGCGGCGGCGCATCAGCGCGTCGATGCGCGCCAGCAGTTCGACAAAGGCATAGGGCTTGGCGAGATAATCGTCGCCGCCCGCCTTCAGGCCCTTCACCCGGTCGTCCACTTCCGACAAGGCCGACAGGAACAGGACCGGGGTGGCGTTGCCATGCTCGCGCATCTCGGCCACCACATGCAGGCCGTCCTTCTTGGGCAGCATCCGGTCGATGATCGCCACGTCATAGGGGCGCGACAGGGCCAGGCTCAGGCCGGTCTCGCCGTCCGCCGCCTCGTCCACCACATGGCCGGATTCCTTGAGCCCCTGTACCAGATAGCGCTGCGCCTCCAGATCGTCCTCGATTACGAGAATTCGCATATCCTCTCCCGATAAATGCGCCCTATGGAAGACGGAGGCGCGCGGTGCGCGCCTCCGTCCCGTCAGGTCTTTTCGATATCAATGGCGACAAAGCCGGTGCCGCCCGCCTGGTGCGTCACCAGCAGCAGCACGCTGGAGCGGCCACCCTTCTTGGCTTCGGCCACACCGGCCTGGAAATCGGCCGGGGTCCGCACCGCGCGGTTGCCGATCCGCAGCACCACATCGCCGGCCTGAAGGCCCTTGGTGGCGGCGTCGCTGTCGGGGTCCACGCGGGTGATGACCACGCCGCCGGTCACGCTGTCGCCCAGGTTGAAGCTGCGCCGGGTTTCCGGGGTCAGCGACGACAGGCCCAGGCCGGCGGCGCTGGCGGTGGACGGCACGGTGTCGCCCTTGGCGGGCGTCGCCGAGGCCATGCGCTCGTCGGGG
>CALDFO010000274.1 GCA_937942205.1 uncultured Alphaproteobacteria bacterium | reverse complement strand
CGGGCTGGATTA
The DNA here is from genome assembly GCA_937942205.1 of uncultured Alphaproteobacteria bacterium. Classification (GTDB taxonomy): domain Bacteria; phylum Pseudomonadota; class Alphaproteobacteria; order Micropepsales; family Micropepsaceae; genus Rhizomicrobium. The sequence continues at coordinate 3,831 of CALDFO010000274.1, read as the reverse complement.
TTATACCGGCGCGGTGTTCGAGGCGCAGCTGACCTTCCCCGTCAAGAATGAAGACGGCGAAGAGGTGGTGTTCGGCTCGGTCGCGGGCGGCGGACGTTATGACGATCTGGCGGCGCGCTTCACCGGCCAGTCGGTTCCGGCCACCGGCGTCTCCATCGGCGTGTCGCGCCTGATGAGCGCCCTGTCCTCGCGCGGGCTGGTGCGCGCCGCGCCGCCGCCGCTGGTGGTGGTGACGGTGTTCGACAAGGCCGAGGCTGCCGCCAGCTTCGCCATCGTGCAGGAATTGCGCGCGGCGGGAATCCGCGCCGAGGCCTATGTCGGCAACGGCAAGATGGGCGACCAGTTCAAATATGCCGACAAGCGCGGCGCCGCCATCGCGGTGGTGGAAGGCCCGGACGAGCGGGCCCAGGGGCTGGTGACGCTGAAGGATCTGGCGCTGGGCGCCGAGTTGGCCAAGAGCGTGGAAAGCCGCGCCGACTGGGTGGGCAACCGCGAGGCGCAGAAAAGCGTGGCGCGCGCCGATCTGGCCGCTGGGATAAAGGCGATGCTGAAGGGCCGTTCCTGATGGCGGCCTTTCCCTATTACGGCACCGCCGATATCGAGGCGCTGAACGCCCAGGCGGTCCGGCTGCTGGCGCTGTTCGGCGACAAGGGCTATCGCCGCGAGGAGCCGTCGGTGCTGCAACCGGCGGACATCTTCCTGGACCGTTCCGGCGAGGAAATCCGCCGCCGCACCTTCACCCTGACCGATCCCACCGGCCGCGACCTGGCGCTGCGCCCGGACCTGACCATCCCCATCTGCCGCGAGGCGGTGCGCAGCGGGCGCGATTTTCCGGCGCGCATCTCCTATAACGGCCTGGTCTTCCGCCACCAGCCGGGCGAGCCGCAGCGCCCCACCCAGTTCTTCCAGGCGGGCGTGGAACTGCTGGGTATCGCGGACCGCGCGGCGGGCGATACCGAGATTCTGTCCCTGGCGATCGAGGCGTTGCGGACCTGCGGGCTGAACGATTTTTCGTTGCGGATCGGCGATCTGGCGCTGTTCGGCGCGCTGGTGGATGCGCTGGCCCTGCCGCGCCAGTGGCGCTTCCGCCTCAAGCGGCATTTCTGGCGCGCCGGGTATGTGGAATCGCTGCTCTTCTGGCTGGGGCATGGCGAAAGCGCCCGGCTTCCGGGCACCCGCGCCGAGGTCGAGGCGCTGCTGGACGCCCAGGGCGAGGCGCCGCTGGCGGGCCGCACCCGCGAGGATATCATCGCGCGGACGCTGGACCGCGCCGCCGAGGCCAAGAGCCTCAAGCTGGATCCGGTGGTGGCCGACGCGGTGGCCAAGCTGCTGGATATTTCCGGTCCCGCCGATCAGGCGATGGCCCAGGTGCGCGGCCTGCTCAAGGCGGCGAACATCAGCCTGGACGCGCAACTGGCGGCGATGGACGCGCGGCTGGCGACCCTGAAGGCGCTGGGCGTGGACCCGGCGCGAGTGCAGTTCACCGCCCATTTCGGCCGCAACATGGAATATTACACCGGCTTCGTCTTCGAGATGTGGGCGAAGGACAAGGAAGGTCCGGTGCAGATCGCGGGCGGCGGCCGCTATGACACGCTGCTGGAGACGCTGGGCGCCAAAAGCCCGGTGTCGGCCATCGGCTGCGCCATCCGCACCGAGCGGCTGCTGGCCGTGAAGGGGGCTTGATGCTGACGCTCGCCATACCCTCCAAGGGCCGCCTGAAGGAAAAGTGCGACGAGATGTTCGCCGCCGCCGGGCTGGAGATCCGCCAGACCAATGCGCGGGGCTATCGCGCCGCCTTTTCGGGCATGGCCGATATCGAGATCATGCTGCTGTCGGCCGGCGAGATCGCCTCCTCGCTGCTGGCGGGCGACATTCACCTGGGCGTGACCGGCGAGGACCTGCTGCGCGAGGAAGCGCCGGAACTGGCGGGCCGGATGCACCTGGTCAAGCCGCTGGGCTTCGGCTTCGCCGATGTGGTGGTGGCGGTGTCGGACGCCTGGATCGATGTCTCCACCATGGCGGACCTGGACGATGTCAGCGCCGGTTATGCCCATCGCAACCGCCGCCGCCTGCGGGTGGCGACCAAATACGCCCAACTGACCCGGCAGTTCTTCGCCCAGAACCGCATTTCCGACTATCGCATCGTGCCCAGCGCGGGCGCCACCGAAGGCGCGCCCGCGGCGGGCCTGGCGGAAGTGATCGTGGATATCACCACCAGCGGCGCGACCCTGCGGGGCAATCACCTCAAGGTGCTGGAGGACGGCGTGATCCTCAAAAGTCAGGCGCAGCTTGCCGCCTCGCTGACGGCGGACTGGGACGAGGGCGCGCGCGCCGCCTGCGCCCGGCTGCTGGACAGGCTGGGCGCGGATTATCCGGCGCTGGCGGCGCAGGTCGCGGCCGCCTGAAACCTCGCGGCTGCCGCGTTAACCGTGTTTTCCGCGCGGCGCGGCGTATGTCTGCGCATAACCTCGTTTTAAGCCCGCCGGGCTAGGCTTGTCGGCAACGCCGCAGAAGGCCGGCGAGGGTGGGCATGACGGATTCCAACGGCATTGACGACAGGCGTGCGGAACAACGGCGAACGGTTCGCCTGACCGGCACCTTGTTTCACCCGGTCACGGGCAAGCAGATCGCCTGCATCGTTACCGATCTTTGCAGCGGCGGCGCGGGCCTGTGGTGCGAACAGCCCCTGCCTTCGGGCACCGCCCTGACGGTCTATATCGACGGCTTCGGCCGCTTTGACGGTGTGTCCAGCCGCGACATGCTGGGCCATACCGGCATCACCTTCACGGACACTGGGCAATGCGCGGGCCTGAAGGAAAGCCTGCTCGCCTATGCCCGGGACGGAATGACGGCGGTGACGCGGCTGCGCCGCGATCCGCGCGCCGCGCCCGATGCCGCCATCGGCCATTTCCGCCGCGCCAATGGCGAGGCGGTGCCGTGCGACGTGCTGGACGTGTCGCTGCGCGGCGCCTCGCTGCGCACCCGGCATCGTCCGCCGGTGGGCGAGATCGTGCATCTGGCCGGTACGCGCGGCTGGGTGGTGCGCCACAGCGAGGCGGGCGTGGGTGTCCAGTTTCTGGAACACCGCGCCTGATGTTTCAGGCGTTTCAGGGCAGCCGCGCCGTGGTGCGGATATCGGGGTCGGCGATATGCTCTTTCTTCCAGCGCATCGCGGTCTCGATCCGGGTGCGCCCCGATGGATGGTCGAAAAGGACCCGTTCCTCCCAATCGCCCGGCTCCAGCTTGCGATAGGCGGACAGTTTCAGCATCACCGTGGCGAAGGCGTCGGGCTTTCTGACCGCGTTCAGCCCGAACAGGTCGGCCTGGTGTTCGGTGGTGCGCACGATGGAATTGAGGGCGGGCGTCGCCAGGAACAGGAAGATGCTGGACAGGGCCGCCATCAGCGGCAGACCCGCCACGTCGCTGACCTTGCGCACCTGCCATTGCCCGCCGAACAGGTCGCAGGCCGCCAGATAGCCCAGATGCACGAAGCCGAAGCCGATGATGGTCACCAGGCCGGTCAGCAGCAGCAGCCGGGTGGTGTGGCCCATCGCATAATGGCCGATCTCGTGGCCCATCACCGCCAGCACCTCGTCGGGTGTGCCCTGTTTCAGCAGATTGTCGTTCAGGGTGATGCGGGTGGTGCCCAGGAAACCGGACACATGGGCCGTGATCCGGCTGGTGCGGATCGAGGTGTCGGAGACATGGATGTCCTCTGCCGGGACCTGGTTGGCCTTGGCCAGCGCGGCGATCCGCGTTTTCAGCGGCCCGTCGGCCAGCGGCGCGGAATCGTTGAAGAGGGGCGCGATGAAGACGGGCCACACCGTCAGC
>CALDFO010000273.1 GCA_937942205.1 uncultured Alphaproteobacteria bacterium | reverse complement strand
TGGTGATGACCAGCAGCACCGCCGTAAAGACATAGGCCACCAGGGTCCACCCGCCCTGCGCCCGCGCGTTGACATGCAGGAAGGCGAAGGTGTGCACCAGGATCTGCGCCACCGCCAGGGCGACGATCACCGCGACGGCGACCGCCGTGTTGCTGATCGCGCGCGTCATCACGATCCAGAAGGGAAGCGCGGTCAGGAGGGCCGCCGCGCCAAACCCCGCAAGATAGGTCCGCATGGAAAAATGCGAGCCTTCCAGGACATCGTGATGGGAATGGTCATGGGCGGTTGGCTCGGCCTGGCGCATCACAGCACTCCCAGCAGATAGACGAAGGTGAAGACCCCGATCCAGATCACGTCCAGGAAATGCCAGAACATGCTCAGGCACATCAGCCGCCGGCAGTTCTCGGGATGCAGGCCGCGCTGGCCGAGCTGGACCAGCATCACCGCGATCCAGACCACGCCCAGGGTCACATGCAGGCCATGAGTGCCAACCAGGGTGAAGAAGGCCGACAGATAGCTGCTGCGCTGGGGCGTCGCCCCTTCCGCCGCCAGCTTGGCGAACTCGTACAATTCGATGCCGACAAAACAGGCCCCCAGCAGCGCCGTGACCGCCAGCCAGACCCGCAGGGCGGCCAGCCGCCCCTGCTGCATCGCGATCATGGCGAAGCCGCAGGTCAGGGCCGACAGCAGCAGGATGGCGGTGTTCAGCGCCACCAGTTCGAGTTCGAAAATGTGATGGGGCGTCGGGCCGCCGGCGAAGCTGAACCGCAGGACTCCGAAAGTGGCGAACAGCGAGGCGAACAGCAGCGCATCGCTCATCAGATAGATCCAGAAGCCCAGCAGCGTGCCGCCGCCGGAATGGGCCTCTTCCTCGGTCCGGTAGAAAACCGCCTGATCGTCCGCGCGCGACTGGCTTGTCATGGTTCAGACCCTCGCCGCCGCGGCTTCGGTGCGCGCCACATCCTCGGCGGGCACATGATAATCGCGGTTGTAGTTGAAGGTATGGGCGATGGCGACGATGAACAGCGCGGCGAAGGACAACACCGCCAGCCACCACATGTACCAGACCATCGCAAAGCCCAGCACCAGCGCCAGGCCGGACAGGATGACGCCCGCGCTGGTATTGCGCGGCATGTGAATCGGCCGGTAGCCGTCGCTCGGCTGGCGCGCGCCGCGCTGCTTCATGTCGTACCAGGCGTCATGGTCGTGCACGACCGGCGTGAAGGCGAAATTGTAGAAGGGCGGCGGCGAGGAGGTCGACCATTCCAGGGTGCGCCCGTCCCAGGGATCGCCGGTGGTGTCGCACAGCTTGTGGCGATCCCGGATGCTCACCGCGATCTGGATGACGAAGGCCAGAATGCCGACCAGGATGATGAGCGCGCCGATGCCCGCGATGAGGAACCATATCTGCAGCGAGGGATCGTCGAAATGCCGCACGCGCCGGGTCGTGCCCATCAGGCCGACGATATAGATCGGCGTCCAGGCGACCCAATAGCCGATCACCCAGCCCCAGAAGGTGACCTTGCCCCAGAAGGGATCGAGGCGGAAGCCGAACGCCTTGGGGAACCAGTAGTACATCCCCGCGAACAGGCCGAACACCACGCCGCCGATGATCACATTGTGGAAATGCGCCACCAGGAACAGCGAATTGTGCAGCACGAAGTCCGCCGGGGGTACCGCCAGCAGGACGCCGGTCATGCCGCCGACCACGAAGGTTAGCATGAAAGCCACCACCCACATCATCGGCAGCTCGAACCGGATCTGGCCCCGGTACATGGTGAACAGCCAGTTGAAGATCTTCGCGCCGGTGGGAATCGAGATCACCATGGTGGCGATGCCGAAGAAGCTGTTGACGCTGGCGCCCGATCCCATGGTGAAGAAATGATGCAGCCAGACCAGATAGGACAGGATGGTGATGACCACGGTGGCGTAGACCATCGACGAATAGCCGAAGAGGCGCTTGCCGCAGAAGGTCGAGGTCACTTCGGAATAGATTCCGAACACCGGCAGGACCAGGACATACACCTCGGGATGGCCCCAGAGCCAGACCAGGTTCCAGTACATCATCGGGTTGCCGCCGAGATCGTTGGTGAAGAAGTTGGTGCCGGCGTAACGGTCCAGCATCAGCATCGCGAAGGCGCCGGTCAAAGCGGGGAAAATGGCGATGGCCAGCACGTTGCTGCACAGGGCCGTCCAGGTGAAGACCGGCATCTTCATCAGCGTCATGCCCGGCGCGCGCATCTTGAGGATGGTGGTGACCATGTTGATCGCCGACAGGGTCGTGCCCACACCCGCGATCTGCAGCGCCCATAGGTAATAATCCGGCCCGGTGTCGGGACTGTTGGCCAGGTTGGCGACCGGCACATAATTCAGCCATCCGGCGCGGCTGAACTCGCCCACGAACAGCGACACCATCACCAGCAGCGCGCCCGCGACGGTCAGCCAGAAGCTGAGGCTGTTGAGGAAGGGGAAAGCCACGTCCCGCGCGCCGATCTGGAGCGGCATGACATAGTTCACGATGCCGACGATCAGCGGGATCGCGACAAAGAAGATCATGATCGTGCCGTGGGCGGTGAAGATCTGGTCGTAATGATGCGCGTTCAGATAGCCCTGGCTGGCGCCGAACGCCATCGCCTGCTGCAGGCGCATCATCACCGCGTCGGAAAAGCCGCGCAGCAGCATCACGATGCCCAGGATGATGTACATGATGCCGATTTTCTTGTGGTCCACGGTGGTGAACCATTCCCGCCACAGCCAGCCCCAGAGCCGGAAATAGCTCACCGCGCCCACCAGGCCCGCGCCCAGCAGCGCCACCACGATGAAGGTCACCAGCAGGATCGGCTCGTGCACCGGAAAGGAGTCCCAGGTGAGGCGGCCGAAGATGGCTTTGGCGATGTTGGGTTCGGTCACTGCGGAAAGACTCCGGCGAGAATCAGGACTGGTTGCGGTTCTTGTTTCAGTGGTGGGACATCCCTGGATCGGCCCCGCCGGAAGCGGGCGGCGCGGGCTTGTCGCCGGCCGCGCCATGCGCGGCGGGCATCGCATGATCGCCATGCTGCATCATCTTGCTGGTGCAGGTCGTGCCCGGTTCGACACACCGCTCCAGAATGCGGCGATACAGATCGGCCTCGACGCTGGAATAACGGATCACCGGCACCTTTTCGGACGGCTTGACGAGCTCCCGGTACGCGTCGCGCTGCAGCGCGCGGTCCGCCCCCTTGGCGGCCGCCACCCATTTGGCGAAGCCCGCCTCGTCCACGCCCTTCAGCACGAAACGCATGTCGGAGAAGCCCGCGCCGCTATAGTTGGCGGAATATCCCTCGTAATCGCCGGTCCGCCGCAGCACCGCATGAAGCTGGCTCTGCATCCCCGGCATCGCATAGATCATGCCCGCCAGGGTGGGCGCGTAAAAGGTGTTCATCATGTTGGTGGAGGTGATGTCGAACCGCACCGGCCGGTTCACCGGCAGCACCAGCTCGTTGACCGTCGCCACGCCTTGGCCCGGATAGAGAAACAACCACTTCCAGTCGAGCGACACCACCTGCACCACCAGCGGTTCAGGCGCGGCCGCGACCGGCTTTCCGGCGGCGTCCGACGCGATCGGACGGAAGGGATCGAGCAGATGCGTGCTGGACCAGGTCAGCGCGCCCAGGGCGATGATGATCGCCAGCGGCGCGGACCAGATCGCCAGTTCCAGGGCCGTGGAATGATCGAATTTGGGATCGTAGGTGCCGCCGCCGCCCTTGCGGTAGCGCCAGGCGAACACCACGATCAGCACCATCACCGGCACGATGATCAGCAGCATCAGCGCGGTGGAGAAGATGATGATTTCAAGCTGTTGCCG
>CALDFO010000272.1 GCA_937942205.1 uncultured Alphaproteobacteria bacterium | reverse complement strand
CGGGGGCTTGCGCTTGGGCGCTGTGCGCACCTTTCGCTTCGACGTGGGGATAGGCATTGGTGGCTCGCATGTGCGCCAGGTTTCGGGGGGAAGGGGTGCGGATAGCTCCGCCTACATGGGCGCCTAGCGTTTTTCGCTAAATCGCCGCCGCTTCAAGCAATTCTCGGGGGAGAGTCAATCGGCTCAGCACCCCAGCCGACGCCAGCAGTACGTCGGCCCGGATTCCGTTGTCAATTTCAATTTTGCCCATCATGCCTTCGAAGGGCCCGAACAGCACCCTCACCATTGTCTCCGACGCCAGCGGTTTGGGGCGCGCGTTGGAGATGGTCACCTCCATGCTCAGCTCCGCCGCCAATTCCTGCAAACGCGCGAAATCCTTATCTCGGATGGGCGTGACGCGCTTCCGGTCTTCGCTCAATCCCAGGATGGTTTTCACCCCGCGCTGGCGGGTGATGGCGTGCCACACCAGGCGGTCCGCATCTTTGTCCCATTGGACGAACAGGTAGCCGGGCATGATCAGCAGAAAGGGGCTGGCCAGGCGGTGATGGGATCGGGTGATTCGCCGCATCTTCGGCAGGAAGGTCTCCAGGCCCAGCTCGTGGATGGTGTCCTGGGCAACGGTCTCCTGTTTGAACTCCGTCACAATGACGTGCCAGCTCACAAGTGCCTGCCTTCGTTTAGTGATTCGCCCGCGGCAACTGTCGGTTTTCGGTGAGTCGCCGTCAATCTGCCGCCCGGCGCATCTTTCTGCACGCGGAGCAAAGATTGATGTTGTTCCTTATCCTGACGCGCGTAGATTATACGAGTGGGCGGTTGGCGCCGCCCGCGGAAACCGCGAGGAGATACCCCATGACCAAGATTATGACCGTTGGCGATGTGCGGGATGCAAAGCGCCGCGCCGATGAAGCCATGTTCGCTGGCGGCCCGGCCGCGCGCCTGAGGGAAGGTGCCTGGATGCCGGCTGACCCGCGCATTGGCGTGCTGTGCCGCCACGGCGAGCCCGTCTATTACGCCTATGTCGGCGGCATTTACTGTGAAGGCAACCGCGAGGCGATCGAGTCCACCCTGGCCGCGCAGGACATGAATTGATGGCCACGCCCCAAGAGCTGATCGCCGGCGGCGCCCTGGTGGTGGTGAACCACAGCGGCGGCAAAGACAGCCAGGCCATGCTGATCCACCTGTTGCGGATCGTGCCGCGCCACCAGCTGGTGGTGATGCACGCCAGCCTGGGCGAGATGGAATGGGAAGGCGCGCTGGAGCTGGCGCGCGACCAGGCCGCCGCTGCCGGTGTGCCCTTCCGGGTGGCGCGGGCGGACAAGAGCCTGCTGGACATGGTGGAACGGCGCTTCGCCGCCCGCCCGGATGTTCCCAGCTGGCCGAGCGCCAAGCATCGCCAATGCACCAGCGACCTGAAGCGTGACCCCATCGCGCGGGAGGTGCGCCGCTACATGGCCGACATTGGCCACAAGGTGGTGATCAGCGCCATGGGCCTGCGCGCCCAGGAAAGCGCCAGCCGCGCGAAGCGCGCCACCTTCAGCCGGAACGAGCGAAACTGCACCGCCGGCCGGGACTGGTACGAGTGGAACCCCATCCATGACTGGTCCACCGCCCAGGTTTTCGAGACCATCCGCGCTGACGGGCAAGAACCGCACCCAGCCTATGCCCTGGGCAATGACCGGCTGAGCTGTGTGTTCTGCATTTTCGGAAGCAAGACGGCCCTGCAGACCGGCGCACGCCACAATCCGGACCTGGCGCGCCGCTTTATCGAGACGGAAGAGCGCACGGGCTACACCATGCACATGAGCCAGAAACCCCTGAAGGATTTGATCCAATGACACAGAGCTATATCCAAGGCGCCGAAG
>CALDFO010000271.1 GCA_937942205.1 uncultured Alphaproteobacteria bacterium | reverse complement strand
CCCACGATCTCGGCGCCGCCATTGGCGGTGCGGTTCACGATGGCGTCCAGACGCTCCTGGGTGATCCAGCCCATCTTCACCAGTTCCGGCAGGGCGATGCCCGCCACGGTGGAGAAGCGCGGCATCGGCACCATGGTGTCGCCGTGGCCGCCCAGCACGAAGGCGCTGACATCCTCGACCGAGACGTTCATCTCCTCGGCCAGGAAGTGGCGGAAGCGGGCCGAATCCAGCACGCCCGCCATGCCCACGATCTTGTCGTGCGGCACGCCGGAGAATTTCTGCAGCGCCCAGACCATCGCATCCAGCGGATTGGTGATGCAGATCACGAAGGCGTTCGGGCAGTTGGCCTTGATGCCCTCGCCCACCGCCGCCATCACCTTGAGGTTGATGCCCAGCAGGTCGTCGCGGCTCATGCCCGGCTTGCGCGGCACGCCGGCGGTGACGATCACCACATCGGCGCCCTTGATGTCGGCATAATCGTTGGTACCGCGCAGCTTGGCATTGAAGCCGTCCACCGGCGCGGACTGGCTGAGATCCAGCGCCTTGCCCTGGGGCAGGCCCTCGGCGATGTCGAACACCACCACATCGCCCAGTTCCTTATAGGCCGCCAGATGGGCCAGGGTGCCGCCGATCTGTCCGCCGCCGATAAGAGCGATTTTCTTGCGCGCCATGAGGGATGTCCTTTTTGGGAAAATGCGGGCTTTTCCCTAGCCCGCCCGGCGGGGGCGGGCAAGGCGGCAAATAGGCACCCAGAATGTAGGGCTAATGGGCGGGATGGATACCGTCCTTGGGCAGGGGCGCGGCGCTTTCGGCCAGCCGGAAATCCTGGCGCCGCACGCGGGGCAGGCTTTCGGGGAATTCGTCGCGGATATAAGCGATCAGCTTTTCCCGCACCTCGCAGCGCAGGTCCCAGGCCCTGGGAGAAGACGCGGCGCTGGCCAGCACCCGGATTTCCATCACCTGCTCGCGGGCGTCCGACACCTGGACGTTCACCACCTGCCCGTCCCAGAGCGGGGACGCCTTGACGATGCGGGTGGCGGCCTCGCGCACCCGGTCCATCGGCAGGGGGTAATCGGCATAAACGAAAACCGAGCCGATCAGGGAGGCGGAAGACCGCGTCCAGTTGGTGAAGGGATTCTGGAACAGGTAGGACAGCGGCACCACCTGGCGGCGCCAGTCCCACAGCCGCACCACGATATAGGTGGAGTTGATCTCCTCCACCCAGCCCCATTCATTGTTGATGACGACCGCATCGTCCACCCGCAGGGGCTGGGTCAGGGCCAGCTGCACGCCCGCGATCAGGTTTTCCAGCATGGGCCGCGCCGCCAGGCCCGCCACGATGCCCGCCACGCCCGCCGAGGCGAACAGCGAGACGCCCACCTGGCGCACCGCCTCGAAGCTCATCAGGGCGAAGGCGATGGTCAGCACCGCCAGCAGCACATTCACCGCCTGACGGAATATCCGCATCTGGGTGGCGGCCTTGCGCGCCATCAGATTGTCGGACGCCTTGAGATCCAGGCCCTGGACGTAACGGTCCATCGCCAGGTTGGCCGCCACCGCCACGATCCAGCCCAGCTGGACGATGAACAGCGCCAGGAAGACATGGCGCACCGTGTCGGCCGCGCGGTCGGAAATGGGTAGCAGCGACGCCGCCATGCCCGCCGCGAACAGCAGGATCATGTAGCGCACCAGCCGCCGGGTGCGAGATGGAAGAGCACACGTC
>CALDFO010000270.1 GCA_937942205.1 uncultured Alphaproteobacteria bacterium | reverse complement strand
CCGCAAGGCCGAAATCCTGGACTATCTGGAGGCGCGCGAGGCGGGCCTGGCTCTGCGCGCGCTCAAGGGCAGGCCCGGCCCGGCCACGCCGTCGGTGGGCCAGGAGATGTGGTGGCCCTTTGCCGGGCCGCAGGAAGGCCAGCCGCTGGCCCTGAATATCGGCATGGTCGGGCGGTTTGACGCCGCCGACCCGGACATGCTGGCCGCCGCCATCCGTGGCGTGATCGCCCGGCATGAGGCCCTGCGCGCGCGTATCGCGGTGACGGACGATGCGCTGCGGATGACCTTGAACGCGCCGGAAGATTTCGTGGTCGGCCGCGAGGATTTCGCGGGCGATGCCGCGGCGGCGCAGGAAGACGCCTATCGCTGGTGCGCGGTGCTGGTGCCGATCCAGGGCGATTGGGCGATCCGCGCCAAGGTCTATGCCCTGCCGGACGGCGGGGCGCTGGCCGCCTTGTCCGCCAGCCACATCATCGCCGACGCCGGCACGCGCAACATCGTGATGGCCGAGATCGAGTTGCTGTTGGACCATGCCCGGGCCGGGACCGCGCCGCCGCCGCCCCGCTCGGTGCCGTTCAACGATTATTCGCTGGCCGAACGGGATTTTCTGGCCTCGCCGCGCGGCGAAGCGCTGATCGGTTATTGGCGGCGCTGGTACGACGCCCAGCCCGTCATGCGGGCGCCCCGGACCGGCACGCCGTTGCAATGGAGTTCCGGCCGCCGCCAGCTTCACAATCTGGTCCTGCCGCGCCGGGTGCTGGAGCGGGTGCGGAATGCCGCCCGCCATCTGGACGCCACGCCGTTCCTGGTCTTTCTCACTTTATATGTCATCACGCTGTCGCGCTGGTCGGGCCTGGCGCGGTTTCCCGTCCGCATCCTGGGCGACAAGCGCACGGTGCTGGAGGTGGCCGAAACGGTGGGCCTGATGTTCTGCGCCGATGCGGCCGATGTGGCGGTGCCGCAGGGCGCGGATTTCCGCACCGTGCTGCGCGGCATTCTGGCCGATGTCCAGGCGGCGCAGGAAACGCGCCTGCCCAGCCTGCATTTCTGGGCGCCGCACTGTGTGCGCCCCGGTATCGAGGCGCCGGACTTTCCCAACCGGATACCGGCGGTCTTCAATTATTATTCCGCCGGAACCGTGCGCGAGCGCGACCGCCAGGCCGCGCAGCCGGATACCGGTGCCGCCATGCCCTGGCCGCCGACGGTCGAACGCCCGCCGGTGCAGCATTGGCCCCGCCGGTCCTCGCCCATCTTCCTGCACATCATGGATGTGGGCGGGCACGCGGCGGTATCGTTCCATTTCCAGGCCGACATGATCGACGATGCCGAACAGGCCGATTTCGTGGATACCTTTTTCGACGTGTTCGCGCAGATGGTGCCGCAATGACGCTGGCGGCGCGTCTTGTCCCGTCCGGCGTGGCGGTGGCCGAGATGCGCGATACCGGACAGCAGATTCCCCTGCATCCGGCGGAGGCGATCCTGGTCGAAGGCGCGGTGGACAAGCGCCGCCGGGACTTCGCCCTGGGCCGGGCCTGCGCCCGCGCCGCACTGGCCCAATGCGGCCTTGCCGATGCCGTCATCGGTCAGGACGCGGCGCGAAGGCCGGTCTGGCCCGCCGGGATCGTGGGCAGCATCACGCATACGGCTGGCTATGCCGCGGCGCTGGCTGCGCCCGCCGCGCGCCATGCCGGGCTGGGGGTGGATGCCGAACGCATCGGCGGGG
>CALDFO010000269.1 GCA_937942205.1 uncultured Alphaproteobacteria bacterium | reverse complement strand
TCACCGTCTCCATCGCGGCGGCGGCGGCGACCTGGGCCTGGGTGCGGCGCTTTCCGCCGCCCGACCGGGCGCTGCAATATGCCGACGCGGCGGGCCTGGCCTTCTTCAGCATCGCGGGCGCGCGTATCGCCGAGGCGGGCCAGCTGTCGCCCTATATCTGCATCATCATGGGGGCGCTGACCGGCTGCGCCGGCGGCCTGATCCGCGACGTGCTGGTGGCCGAGGTGCCGCTGGTCTTCCGCCGCTCGGAACTCTATGTCACCGCCTGCCTGGCGGGCATCGGGCTTTACCTGGCGCTGGCGGCGCTGGGCCTGCCGGGCGACGTGGCCGGCCTGTCCGGCATCGCCGCCATCGCCATTATCCGCATCGCCTCGATCCGCTGGCGCATCACCCTGCCGGTCTTCCAGGTCCCGCCGCATCCCTAGGGCGCGGTTCTTTTGCGTCCTGCGTGCGCTGCGCTTGTCTGAATACCTCTCCATGGGCGGGCCCCCGGCCGCGGAGCGGCCAAGGGGAAAGACCCGCCCATCCAGTGTTCCTTGGCGCCGGCGCAGGGCCGCTCTGGATGACCGGCTCAAGGCCGGTCATGGAGATAATTGGGATTACGGCGCGTTGGCCGCCGCCGCCATCTTGTCCACCGCCGCCTGGAAACGGACCTTGCGGCCTTCACGCTGTTCGGCGCGGGTCTTGTCGTCGGGATAGCCGTTCTGGTTCCAGATCAGGGTATAGACCAGCCGCGAGGTGGTGGCGCTGACCGGCACCACTTCCATGGTCCCGTGATAGAAGATCGGCGTGAAGGGCTGGGCATAGGTGTAGGAGTACTTCGTCCGCGCCACCACATTTTCCACGACGGTGCCGTTGATGGTGCGGATCGAGCCCAGTTCGCCCTTGCCCGACACCACTTCACAGCTCTTCACGTCCAGATACTTGGCGATGGCGCACCAGTCATTGCCGCCCACCCGTTCCCAGGCGACATCGGCGGGCTTGTTGAGGTCGGCGCTGAAATGCAGGGTCAGCCAGTCGGCGGGCTGCGGCGTCTGAGCCTGGGCCGGGGCCTGCGCGCCGCTTGCCAGAGCGGCCAGCGCCGCCGCCAGAACGATCTTTTTCATTCGTCTTCTCCCTCCAGTTCCACCACCACGGCCTCACCGTTTTCCAATGCGATCGCCAGGTCGCCCTTGCGCAGCGCCACCGCGTCGTTGCCGAACACATCGCGCCGCCAGCCGGTGAGGGCGGCCAGGCCCTCATCCTCTTCGGCCGCCAGCTTTTCGATATCCTCGGCATTGGCGATCAGGCGCGGCGCCACCCCCGCCGCCTCGGACCGCAGCCGCAGCAGCGTCTTGAGCAGATCCACCACGGCGGGCGACGGCTCGCGCCGCCGCCGCGGGCGGTTGTCGGTCAGGGCGCCTTCGGGCGGCTGGGCGGTCAGGCCCTGGGCGATGGCCTTCATCAGGCCCTTGCCCAGGCGCGAATTGGCGAAGCCCTTGGGCACCGCCCGGATGCGCTCCAGCGCCTCCGGCGTTTCGGGGGGGTGCGCCGCGATCTCGGTCAGCGCCTCGTCCTTCACCACCCGGCCGCGCGGAATGTCGCGCGCCTGGGCCTCCTGCTCGCGCCAGGCCGCCAGCGCCGCCAGCACCGCCAGGAAACGCTTGTTGCTGGTGCGCGGCTTCAGCCGCTTCCAGGCCAGGCTGGGGTCGAGCTTGTACAGCCCCGGATCCTGCAGCGAGGCCACTTCCTCGGCGACCCAGGAAAAGCGTCCGGTTTTTTCCAGCCGCGCCGCCATCCATTCATAGATCACGCACAGATGGGTGACGTCGGCCAGGGCGTATTCCAGTTGCCGCTTGGACAGGGGCCGGTGGCAGATCGGAAGAGCGTCGTGTAGGGAA
>CALDFO010000268.1 GCA_937942205.1 uncultured Alphaproteobacteria bacterium | reverse complement strand
ATACGAGATAAGCTAGTGACTGGAGTTCAGACGTGTGCTCTTCCGATCTACGCCGACATCATCGTGCGTGTCTCCTCCGACGCGCCCTTCATCGATCCCGGTTTCGTGGATCATCTGGTCGCCACCCTGATCGAGCAGGACGGCGATTATGTGCTGCTGGAAGAGGGCGTCGAATGTGCCCATGAGGGCGTGGACCCCTTCAGCCGCCGCGCGCTGGACCGGCTGATGATGGATGCCGCCCATGACCCGGCGGCGCGCGAGCATGTCACCGGCTATTTCAAGCTGCATCCGGATTTCGTGCAGATCGTGCGGGCCGCGCCCTGGCCGCCATTGGGGCCGCCGCTGGCCAAAAAAGGCGCGCGCCTGACCATCGACACGCCCGACGACCTGGCCTTCATCGAAGCCGTCCATGCCCGCATGGAGGCGCGCGCGGGCGAAGCGTCGCTAGCCGATCTGCTGCTGCTGCTGGAGCGCGAGCCGCATCTGAACCGGATCAACGGCCATGTGCGGCAGAAGCCTATCGTCTCAGCCTCTGGCCAGCGCGCGGGCGGTCTGGCGCTGATCCGCTGCGACGGCGGCGGGAGGTTCGGCTATGGCCATGTCAAGCGCATGGTGGCGCTGGCCCGCGCCCTGCGCGACCGGGAAGGCATCGGCGCGCTGTTCGCCCTGAACGGCAGCGAGGATGCCGCCGCCCCGATCCGCCGCGCCGGTTTCCAGGTGGCGATGCTGCAAGGCGCATCGGATCTGGAAACGCTGGTGGACGCCAACAGTCCCGAACTGCTGTTGCTGGACGGCCGCGAAGGTCCCGCGCGGGCGGAACTGGAAAAGCTGCGGCGCGGCGTCGCCGTCACGGCGGTGATCGACGATGGCGACGACCGCCGCCTGGCCTGCGACCTGGCCTATTATCCGCCCGTGCCCGGCGCGCTGGCGCTGGACTGGGCCGGTTCCGCCGTCACCCCGCGCATCGGCTGGCAATGGGCGCTGCTGGGTCTCAACCCCGGCGCCGTGCCCAGCCGTGCGCCCGCGTCTCGCCCCACGGTATTGGTGGCGATGGGCGGCAGCGATCCGCACGGCCTGACGCTGCGCTGCGCCCGTGCTTTGTCGGCGCTGGACCCGGTCTTCCGCATCCGTTTCGTGATCGGCAGTGGGATGAAGGATGCCGCCGCCGTCGCCGCCCAGGTGGTGGCGCTGAAACCCAATTACGAAACGGTGGAAGGCGCCGACGATCTCTCCACCGAATATGCCAGCGCCGATCTGGCGCTCTGCGCTTTCGGCGTCACCGCCTATGAACTGGCGGCCTTCGGCGTTCCGGCGCTCTATCTGGGCCTGACGCCCGACCATGC
The DNA here is from genome assembly GCA_937942205.1 of uncultured Alphaproteobacteria bacterium. GTDB lineage: Bacteria > Pseudomonadota > Alphaproteobacteria > Micropepsales > Micropepsaceae > Rhizomicrobium. The sequence goes on along the minus strand of CALDFO010000268.1, from coordinate 5,847 downwards.
CGCCTCGGCCTCGGCCTTTGCCGAAGCCGGGATGGGATTCTCGCTGGGTGTGGCCGTCTCCGTGTCCGATGCCGAAATCGCCCGCCGGGTGCGCTGGCTGCTGCACAAGCCGATGGTCCGCCGCGACATGCGCCAGGCCGGTCTGTCGCTGATGGACGGGCAGGGCGCGGCCCGCATCGCCGCCGACCTGGCGAGCGCGCTGGCCGATGCCAGAGCTAAGGCAGCTTAAAGACTTTCGCGCACCTGGCGGAAAACATCCGCCCAGTCGCCGCGCGTTCCGGGCATCATGCAGATACAGGACGGCGCGAAAGGCTCATGGACCTTTCCCAGCGCCGTCCAGCTTGTGTCGTATAAAACCTTATAGGTGGGCGTGCCCACGCCCGCCGCCAGCCAGGAGACCGCGGTGGGGGCGGTCACCACCGCATCCAGCGCCGCCATCAGGGCGGCGGCGCGGTCCAGTTCGTTCTTCTGGTCGATGCCCTGCGGTACCTGAATGGTCTTGCCGCTGATCGCTTCCAGGGCGGCGATCTCCTCCGGCGCGGCGTCATACTGCACGCTGACAAAGCGCGCCCCGGTGGCGCGCAGGAATTCGCCCCAGGCCTCCAGCGGCGCATATTGCACGGCGCGATGGCCGCCCATCTTGCCGCTGCGCCAGCAGATGCCGATGGTCTTGCCGCCGAATATCGCTTGCCAGCGCGCGATTTCGGCCGCGTCCGGCACCAGAAACGCATGGGGGGCGGGAAAATCCGCCAGCCTGGGCCGCAGGTAACGCGGCAGGCTGCCCATCAGGGTGGCGGCATTGGCGCCGCCCGCCGCCTTCAGCCAGTCATAAGAGGCCACCGGCTGGTTGCCGATGTTCTGGATCGTGGCGGGCCGCACCGTCACGCCGGGAAAGGAGCGGGCGAACAGCGCCGCCAGACGCGGCTCGCATTCCAGCAGGATGCTGCCGCCATCGGCCCTGGCGCGGGCGGCCAGATCGGGGATCAGCCCGGCGAACAGGATCTGGTCGCCCACGCCCTGCTCGGCCCGCACCAACAGGCGGGTGCGCTTGAGGTTGCCGCCGGTCCAGGGCGTGAAGCGCGGACCCTCCGCGATCACCGGCACCTTGCCCGGCAGTTCGGCGCGGGCGGCATAGTCGCGCCAGCCCTCTTTCAGATCGCCATTCAGCAGATGCAGGATGGCGCGGTTCATCCGGGCCTGGGCGTTGCGCGGCTCGGCCGCCAGGGCGTCGTCATACAGTGTTCGGGCCGTGGCGCGGTCGCCCGCGTCGCACAGCATGTCGGCCAGATTGACCAGCGCCGGAACATAGCGCGGACGGACCGCCAGCGCGGCCTGGTAACGGGCGATGGCGGCCTCGTGTTCGCCCTTTTCCCGCAAGGCCGAACCCAGGGTCAACAGCAGCTCAACACTGTTCGGGGCCCGCGCCAGCGCCGGTTCCAGCAGCGCGATGGCGGCGTCGAACTGGCCGTGGGCGCGCAGCAGGTTGGCCAGATTGACCAGCGCCTCCAGCCGCTCCGGCTCCAGCGCCAGCACCTGGCGGAAGAACTGCTCCGCCGGGCCCGCCAGGCCCAGAAGCTGGGCGGTATGGCCCAGCGCGAACAGCACGCGGGAATCGTCCGGCCGCGCCATCAGCGCCTGTTCATACTGGGCGATGGCTTCCACATGCCGGCCTTGCGACGACAGTTTCTGGCCCAGGTGATAGGCGGCGCTCATGCCGCCACTGTCGCGCGGCGCGTGTTAAGGCCCCGTTAAGCGTGTTTTTCCCGTGCCGGGCGGCGCATTAGGCCGGCCTTAACGCCCCGCTGCGATGCTGATCCCATGGCGATCAACGGCTTGGACTCCTCGGTCCTGCTTGGCTTCTACCAGGCGCAGCTTTCCGCGAGCCCCACGGCGATCGCGGCGGGCAATGCGCGCGTCGCACAGATGGCCGCCAGCCAGAAAGCGGCGGTGGGCGGCGATCCGCCCTGGAACACGCCCAACCGCAACAATGCCAGCCAGGACGCCGAGGTCCTGAGCACGACGAAATATCTCGACCCCTCCAAGGTGCCGTTGTCGGCGGGCGCCACCGCCGATTCCAAGCTGCTGCAGGACAACCAGAAACTTTTCGCCCTCTACAGCGCCGTCAACACCCTGGCCTATATCGCCAAGATGGCGCAGCGCCCCGACGCCACCAGCGGCCAGCTGGCCGGTCTCAACGCCCGCTTCCAGGACGGCATGAAGCAGGTGCAGGATTATCTGGCGGCGACCAGCTTCAACAATTTCAGCCTGCAGGCCGCCAAGCCCACCGATTCGGTGACCTCCAAGGCCTCCATCGCCTTCGGCGATTTTTCCTACGCCACCCGCCCCCTGGTGACGGATGCGAAAAAGGACCAGCCGATGGCGGGCATCACCGCCGCCGACAGCTTCACCATCACCATCAAGAAGGGCGGCGTCGCCACCGATGTGGCGATCAATATGGCCGATGTCGGCGGGCCGCTGACCCTCACCAACATCGTCAGCCATATCAACAACACCCTGGCGGAGGCGGGCTTCGCCACCCGCTTCCAGAAAACCCAGCAGGGCGGCACCGCCACCAGCAGCAAGGACGCCACTTATGGCCTGGCGATCAAGCCGGGCGGGGTGGAACAGGTCAGCCTGTCGGCCGCCGCCACGCCCTCGCTCTACATGGTCGGCAGTTCGGGCCTGGCCACCGAAACCAACACCGTCACCAACGCCACGACCTCGGCCACCACCACCACCGCCGCCGACCAGGCGGGCCGCCTGACCAAGCTGTCGCTGGCGGGGGATGCGCCCACCGCCACCTTCAGCGTCAACCAGAAGTCCACCGGCGGCACCACCACGGCCCAGGCCTCGGTGGTGGATGCCTCGGGCAACATCTATGTGATCGGCAACGCCACCGGCGATTTCGGCAGCCAGATCAATCAGGGCACGCAGGATTCCTATCTCACCAAATACGATTCGGCGGGCAATGTGGTGTGGCAGACGCTGCTGGGCAGCGCCGGCACCGCCAGCGGCTATGCCCTGGCGCTGGACCCGTCGGGCGGGGTGGTCGTCACCGGCGCCTCCACCGCCGCGCTCACCCCTGCCGCCATCGCCAACGGCAACACCGATACGTTCGTCGCCCGCTATGACCGCTCCGGCAACCAGAGCTGGATCAAGCAGATTCCCACCATGGCCAACAACCAGGCCAGCAGCGTCAGCGTCGATGCCTCCGGCAATATCTATATCGGCGGCACGGTGGGCGGCTTTCCGGTGGATATCGGCGGCGTGCAGACCATCCTGCCCGGCGGCGTGATCGGCGCGGGCATGGTCAACCAGGGCGGCAGCGACGCCTATCTGGTCAAGCTGGATTCCAAGGGCAAGATTCTCTCCGAGGCGCAGTTCGGCACCAGCGCCAACGACACGGTGTCGGCCACCGCCACCGGTCCCGACGGCAGCCTCTATGTCGCCAGCGTGCAGAACGGCCATGCCATCATCGCCAAATATGCGGGCGGCGACATCACCGCCGCGCCCACCTGGACGCAGGATCTGGGCGAATTGCAGGGCGGCGGCGCGATCGGCGGCTTGGCGGTGTCGGGCGGTCAGCTCTATGTCTCCGGCGCCACCTCCAACGCCAATCTCACGGCGGGCGGCGCGGCCGGAATCGCCAATGCCGCCAGCGGCGGCGTCGAAGCCTTTGTCTTCAGCCTGACCGACAACGGGACCAGCGCCAGCGCCGACCGCATCACCTATGTCGGCACTTCGGGCACCGATACGGCGGGGGCGGTGACGGTGGGCGCCGACGGCACCGTCTATCTCACCGGCTCCACCACCGGCACCTTCACCGGCGCGCAGCGCAACATTGAAAAAGTCACCAACGCCTTTGTCGCCGCCATCAATCCCGACGGCAGCATCGGCTGGACCAAGCAGTTCGGCGGCGCCAGCGGCGTGTCCACCGGCGCAGGCGTGGCGATCGACGCCAGCGGCTCCAGCGTGCTGGACGCGCTGGGCCTGCCGCGCGGCACCATCACCGTGGACAAGTCGGTGGAACTGACCAGCCAGACCAGCTTGCGCGCCGGAACCAGCTTCCAGATCCGCATCGAGGGACCGGCGCCCCGCACCGCCACCATCACCATAGACGCGGGCGAGACCTTCGACTCGCTGTCCACCAAGATCAACGCCCAGTTGGGCGCGGTGGGCAAGGCCAAGACCAACTATACCGGCGGCGGCTCGAACCTGAAACTCAGCGTCAATCCCGGCCATACCATCACCCTGATCGCCGGCCCCAAGGATCTGGACGCCCTGGCGCGGCTGGGCATCGATCCGGGTGTACTGACCGCGCCCGCCAAGGACGGCACGGCGGCGGCCGCCAAGGCCAACTCCGACATCAATCCCACCTATGGCCTGGGCTTTGCCGGTGTGCTGGACATTTCGTCCCGCACCGGCGCCAATGCCGCGCGCAGCCAGTTGCTGGCCGTGCTGTCGGCGCTGCAAAGCACCTACCAGACCGAGAACAAACCGGAGGTCAGCACCACCACGGTGGGCAACACCAGCGGCAAGGCGAGTAGCTACCAGACGGCGCAGTTGGCCAATTACAGTCTCGCGCTATCGCTTCTCGGTCGTTAGGGCGCGGTTCTTTTGCGTCGTGAGTTCGTCGCGCCGTCGCTCATGTACGTCTTGTACACGTCGCTCGGCGCTCCTGCTCACGCCGCAAAACTCCTCGCGCCCGGTTGTCATTCCCGCGAAAGCGGGAATCCAGCTTGTTTTTTCCTGTCCCGGCCTCGCGTCGCGCGCAAGCGCGCGACGCGAGGCTGGAGCAATCAAACAACCCTATTAAAAACCATCGCGCCGGACGACTGCGGCGTGTAACCCGGCCGCGGCCCATAGGTCCGCGTGGGCGCGTTGGCGCGTTCGACCTCGGCGGCGATCGCCTTGATCATGCCTTCGCTGGCATTCTTCACCCGCTCCAGCAGGCGGGCATGAAGCTGCAGCACCTCGCGGAATTTCGCCGTCACCGCCAGGAAGCGCTGGCGCAGCGAGGGCGCCGCATTCTGGGCGATGCGGGGATCAAACCCCTGCGCCTCGCGGGTATAGAGCAAAGTGAGTTTCTGGACTTCCGGGTCGGCCGTCACCAGCGCCTGGGGCTTGCCCGCTTTCAGGGCGGCGATATCGGCTTCCAGCGCCGTCACCAACTGCTCGGCCAGCGCGATCATGCGCTCGATGCGGGGGGCGTCTGCGATGCGGGCCTCGCTCACGATGCCGCCTCCGGCGCGGGCGCCTGCTGGTGCTTGAGCAGTTCGGCCTGCATCGCCGCCGCCAGGCCGAAGCCGCCCCGCGCCGTCAGGCCCTTGGCGTATTGATCCGTCATCAGCGAGCGGAACATCTCCTCGCCCTGGCCGCCGCCGAACAGGCCGTCGGTCTTGATGCCCGAGAACATGCTGCCCAGGAACTGCGAAATGAAGACGCTTTCATATTCCTTGGCGGCATGGGCCGCCTTGGCCGCGTCCACGCCCTTGGGCGCGGTGGGCAGCGACGGCTGCTGCGCCAGGAACATTGCGGACTGGATGTTGGCGTCCATCATGGCCTCCCTCAGCCGATGACCTGGATTTCGGCCTGCAGCGCGCCCGCCGCCTTGATGGCCTGCAGGATCGCGATGATGTCGCGCGGGCCGACGCCCAGGGCGTTGAGGCCGTCCACCAGATGCTGGAGCGAGACGCCCTCGCGCATCAGCGTCATGCGGTTGTTCCTGCTGTCGTCCACCTGGATGTTGGTGCGCGGCACCACCATCGTCTCGCCGGTCTGGGAGAAGGGCGACGGCTGGCTGACCTGCGGTGTCTCGGTGACCTTGATGGTCAGGTTGCCCTGGGC
>CALDFO010000267.1 GCA_937942205.1 uncultured Alphaproteobacteria bacterium | reverse complement strand
AAGGCGGTGGGCAAGGACGCGGATGCGGGCAAGCAGACGCTGGTGACCCTGCTGGGCGTCGATGGCGCGCGCGCCGAGGCCGCCCGCCGTGCCCAAGCCGCTGTGGATGCGCTGGGACCGCATGCCGCCCGCGCGCCGCAACTGGTGGCGCTGCCCTTTTATCTGTTGGACCGGGACGCGTAAGTTTCTGGCGCGCAGGTCGTCCGGCAGAGGTCGGTTCGGGCAGAAAAAAGCCGGATTTCCGTGGCACTTTTCGGGGAATGCGCGTTCTATTGCCCAGAATTCCCCCAGCGTTCCCGAGGTGATCCCATGACCGTCCTGACCCGCCGCCACGCCCTGATCCTGGCCGCCGCCGCCGGCGCGCTGCCCGGCGCGGCCTTCGCCCAGACCGATCCGGCGGCGCAGACGGTGCAGGGTTTCTACGACGCGCTGGTGGCGCAGATGAAGAAGGGTGGCCCGGCGCGTGCGCGCTACGACATGCTGCGGCCCGCCGTGGAAAAGGCCTTCGATCTGTCCGGCATGACCGCGGTGGCGGTGGGGCCGAGTTGGTCTTCCATCTCCGCCGCCGAGCAGAAGACGCTGAGCGACGCCTTCACCCGCATGACCGTCGCCCAGTATGTGGGCAACTTCAATTCCTTCGGCGGCGAGAGTTTCACCGTGGATCCGGTGGCGGTGCCGCGCGGCGCGGAAAAGCTGATCCGCAGCCAGCTTCTGACCGGCGCCAAGGAGAAGATCCCCTTCAACTACCGCATGCGGCAGGTGATTGGTGACTGGAAAGTGTTCGACATCTTCCTGAAGGGCAATATCAGCCAGATGGCGCAGAAGCGCTCGGACTTCGCCGCCACGCTGGCATCCGGCGGCCCCTCGGGCCTGGCCAAGCGCATCAACGCACTGGCGGATCAGGAGCTGGGTTAGCAACAGCCACGCCGTCGGCAGTTCCAGAAATCCCGAGCCCGGCATTTCGCCGGGCGACCCTCAGCATCCGACAGCTTCCTTCCCCCGCGAGCGGAGCGACGAGCGGGG
>CALDFO010000266.1 GCA_937942205.1 uncultured Alphaproteobacteria bacterium | reverse complement strand
CCGCCGCATCCCTTCATGCTGGATTTCCCGCATCTGATGCTGCGCCACCGCTTCGTCGAAGCCAAACAGGGCAAGACCGATTTCGTGCAGCGCCAGCTGGCCGAGATGGACCGCAACGGCAAGGCCGCCCGCTTCGCCGCGCCGCTGGTCAACTGGGCATCCGACACCGGCAACACGCTGACGCGCGGGGTGATGGACAAGGCCGCGCATATCGACCCCAAGGCGCCGCTGCCCAAATTCCACGCCCGCACCTTTGTCAGCGCCGCCCGGCAGCAGGACAATGACGTCAACACCGCCGCCCCCGCCCATGGCAAGCGCAAGGCGGCGCTCTATGCCACCTGCTTCGTCAACTACAACAAGCCCGATACCGGCATGGACGCCCGCGCCGTGCTGAACCATCTGGGCGTCGAGACGACGGTGGCCTATCCGGGCTGTTGCGGCATGCCCTTCCTGGAACAGGCCGAGCTGGCGCGCGTCGCCGACAATGCCCGCAAGGTGTCGGCCGAACTGGTGAAGCTGATCGACCAGGGCTATGACATCGTCGCCCTCACCGCCTCCTGCGGCCTGATGCTGAAATTCGAATGGGCGCTGATCGTGCCCGACGACGCCAATGTGAAGCGCGTCGCCGAAAACGTCTTCGACATCGACGAGTATGTGGTGGATGTGGCGAAGAAAGAGGGCCTGCCGCCGGGCCTCAATCCCCTGCCCGAAGGCGTCACCGTGCACCTGGCCTGCCATGCCCGCGCCCAGAATATGGGCCCCAAGGCGGCCGAGATGCTCAAGATGATCCCCGACACGCCGGTGGATGTGATCGAGCGTTGCAGCGGACATGGCGGCACCTTCGGCGTGGTGCGGCCGACCCATGATGTGGCGGTCAAGGTGGGCCGCCCGGTGTACCGCGCCGCCAACACCCAGGCGCGCGGCCATATCGTGTCGGACTGCCCGCTGGCCGCCCAGCACATCCTGGCCCATACCGAAACGCCCGCGCGGACGCCCGAACATCCCATCCAGATCATGGCCCGCGCCTACAGGCTGAAGGAGTGACTGCTGAAGGATCGCGTTATCGCCTCATGCTTCGACAGGCTCGGCATGAGGATTTGTGAGTTCCCTCACCCTGAGCCTGTCGAAGGGTGAGCTTCAAGGACACCGCCATGCCCGCATCGGAACGCCGGATCACCCCCGCCGACATCCTGCCCATCGCCGAATACGACCGGCAGCGCAAGGCGCTGAAGACCGGGATGCTTCCGGTCAAGAAGCTGCGCCGGGTCGAGGTCGGCCCCTTCGCCACCTTCTATTTCGAGAATTACACCACCATGTGGCTGCAGGTGCAGGAGATGCTGCGGATCGAAAAAGGCGGCGCCGAACAGATCGCAGGTGAACTGGCCGCCTACAATCCGCTGATCCCGCAAGGCCGCGAACTGATCGCCACCCTGATGCTGGAGATCGAGGACAGCGAGCGCCGCCATGCCACCCTGCTGACCCTGGGCGGGATCGAGGAAACCGTCTTCCTGGAGATCGGCGGCGACACCATCAAGGCCACCCCCACCGAATATGACGACCGCACCACGCCCGACGGCAAGACCAGCTCGGTCCACTGGCTGCGCTTTTCCCTGACCCCGGACCAGATCGCCCGCTTCCGCGACGGCCCGGACAAGGTGGTGCTGGGCGTCGGCCACAAGAATTACGGCCATATGGCGGTGCTGAACGCAGACACGCGCGCCGCGCTGGCAAAAGACTTCGCCTGAGCCCGCCCCGATGTCATTCCCACCTTGTCATTCCCGGCGAGCAGCGCTGTCAGGCGCTGCGAGGGAAGGGAATCCAACTTCGGTCCTCTGTGAAAAAGTTGGATTCCCGCTTTCGCGGGAATGACAAGAGGAGGGGCGTAAAAGCAAGTTCACCCTTCGACAAACTCAGGGTGAGGAATTCCTCATGCTGAGCCTGTCGAAGCATGAGGTCGCGAACGCTGGAGTCCAACTTTTTCGCCACCGCTCACGGCTCCTCGAAGTTGGATCCCGACTCGCGCGGCTTCGCCACTTGGCCGGGAATGACAATCAGAACTTCACCCCGCCCGCCAGAATCCGCGCGTGCAGAGCGGGCGTCAGCGGCACATAATGGCCGCTGTCCGGATCCCGCACATAGAGCGGATCGGCCAGCGCCACCGGATCGAAGCCCTCGCGCACCAGTTCCACCTTGCGCTGCTTGAAGGTGCCGGTGACCTCAAGCGCGGGCGACAGACGCAGGAAGATCGGCCAGGCATAATGCGGCAGCCGCGCCTTCAACCGCGCCGGCAGGTCGTCCAGGCTGAAGTCGCCGTCCACCACCAGGGCCGCCATGCCGGCGCGCCCGTCCATGCCCGGCACGCTGACGCCATAGACATTGGCCTGGGAAATGCCGGGCGTGGCCAGCAGGACCTCGCCCACCTCGCCGGTGGAGACATTCTCGCCCTTCCAGCGGAAGGTGTCGCCGATGCGGTCCACGAAATAGAAATAGCCATGTTCGTCGCGCCGCATCAGGTCGCCGGTGCGGAACCAGACATCGCCCTTCTTGAAGACATCGCGGAGCATCTTGCGGTCGCTCTCGGCCTTGTTGGTATAGCCTTCGAATTCGCGCCCGGAGCGGGAGGACATCCCGCCCACCGTCTCGCCCACCTCGTCGGGGCCGCATTCGACGCACAGGCCGTCCGGCCCGCGCACCGGCATCTCCTTTTCCACATCGAAACGCACCACCCGCGTGGGCAGCAGGAATTCCAGATATTCCGGCACCCGCCCCACCGCGCCCAGCGTGCCGTCGTAATTCAGCATCGAGACATTGCTTTCGGTGGCGCCGTAAAACTCCACGATGCGGGGAATGCCGAAGCGCGCCTGGAACTCGGCCCAGATTTCCGGGCGCAGGCCGTTGCCGGTGATGACGCGCACCTGGTGGCCCCGGTCCAGCGGCGAGGGCGGCGCATTGAGCAGATAGCGGCAGATCTCGCCGATATATTCGAAGATGGTGGCCTGGTATTTGTGGATGTCGCTCCAGAATTCATGCACCGAAAAGCGCCGCTTGAGGATCAGCGCCGCGCCGGAGAAGAAGGCGATGCCCACGGCGCAGACCCCGCCGGTGGAATGATAGAGCGGCAGCGGATCATAGATGCGGTCCGTCTCGCGCGGGCGCAGCGCCCCGACAAAGCCGCTCATCATGAACAGCATCCGCATGTGGCTGAAATTGGCCGCCTTGGGCAGGCCGGTGGTGCCGGAGGTATAGATGAAGAAGGCACGGTCCTTCAGGGTCACGCCCGCGCGCGCCGCCTTGCCGGGCGCGGTATCGGGCTGCCGCGCCAGGACCGGATCGAGATTGCCGCCCTCGCCCTGCACCCACAGGACCGGCGGCTTTTCAAACGGCGCGTCGCGGAAGACCTGCGCCAGTTCCGCGCCCACAATGGCGTGGGCGGCCCCGGAAATGCCGATGGAATGGGCCAGCGCCGCGCCGGTCAGGTTGGTGTTGATCAGCGCCACCGTGGCGCCCGCCTTGAACAGGCCCAGCCAGGCGCAGATGAAATCGGGCCGGTTCTCCATCAGCAGCGCCACGCAATCGCCGCGCCCCACGCCCTGGGCCAGCGCCCAATGGGCATAGGCGTTGGCGCGCGCATCCATCTGCGCATAGGTCATGGCGGTGTCGAGATAATAGATCGCGACATTGGCCGGGCGGCGGCGCACCTGCTCTTCGACGATATCCACAATGGTGCGGGTGGCATGCGGCTTGACCTTCCGCAGCAGCCACAAGGTCCGCACGATACTGGACAGGAATACAGCTTCGCGCCGGATCGCGCTTGCAAGCCCCATGACATTTTCTCCCACGGCCAGCTTGAGCCGCGGGCCTGTTCTAATCAAGATCGTGTCATGAATGAGACTTTGGACCTGCGCGGCCTGAAATGCCCGATGCCCGCCTTGCTGGCGCGCAAAGCCCTGGCGCGGCTGGCGCCGGGCGCATTACTGACCGTGCTGGCCGACGACCCGCTGGCGGTGGTGGATATTCCACATATGTGCAACCGCGAAGGCCATGCCGTGAACGGCGTGACCCGTCGCGAAGATCACAGCGAATTCCGTCTCACGGCCGGGCCGGCGGACGCTCATTCCGAGGCCCAGTCTTCGGCATGACCGCATCGGGCGAGATGCGGGCGATCACATCGGCCGCGTTCACCGCGCGCGGTTCCCGTGCCGCCTGGTCCGGCGTCAGCAGCACGATCTCGGCATAGGCGTCGAACTTGGTGCGGGTGACCACATCCATGGCGGGCTGGAAAGCGAAGCCATACCCGCCCCAATAGCCGAAGCCGCGGCGATAACCCCACCAGGGATCGGGGGCGGGATAATAGGGCACGGTCTGATAGGTGGTGTTGGCCTTGGTGTTGCGGGTGTCGAAGACAAAGCTCTGATACCCCGCCGCCCGCGTCACCTCGGCGGCGCGCAGCAGCAGATAGCTTTCCACCGTCTCGCGCGGCGTGACGGAGTTGCCGCTGAAGGTGATGCGGTAGCGATTGGGGGTCAGTTCGCGGTCGGTATAACCGCTGTCGCGGCCGGCGGTGCGCGGCGCATAAGGCGCGGGGGTCATACAGCCCGCCAGGGCCAGCAGCGCCGCACCGGCAGCGCCGATCTTCAAGCCAGAGCGGAGAAACGAGGCAGGGATCATGGCGAAATCTCCAAAGGGTCCGCCCCTCGCGGATACGGCATGTTTAATATGGTAACGGTCCGGGCCAAATCCCAGTTCCTGTAATGTACCCGTCGTCCTGGGGGACCGGATCCGGCCAGGACGGCCCGGTCTTA
>CALDFO010000265.1 GCA_937942205.1 uncultured Alphaproteobacteria bacterium | reverse complement strand
GACCGGCTGTGCCTGGTGGGCCGCAACGGCTCGGGCAAGTCCACCCTGCTCAAGATCGCCGCCGGGCTGGTGGAGGCGGATGGCGGCACGCGCTTTGTCCAGCCGGGCGCGACGGTGCGCTACCTGCAGCAGGAACCGGACCTGTCGGGCTTTTCCACCACCCGCGACTATGTCGAGGCGGGGCTGAATCCGCACGAAGACCCCAACCGCGCCTTCTATCTTCTGGGCAATCTGGGGCTGGACGGCACCGAAAACCCCGCCCTGCTGTCGGGCGGCGAGGCGCGCCGCGCCGCGCTGGCCCGCACCCTGGCGCCCCGGCCCGACATTCTGCTGCTGGACGAGCCGACCAACCATCTGGACGTCACCGCCATCGAATGGTTGGAAAGCGAACTGAAGGCGAGCCGCTGCGCGCTGGTGCTGATCAGCCATGACCGCCGCTTCCTGGAAAATCTGTCGCGCGCCACCGTCTGGCTGGATCGGGGCAAGACGTACCGGCTGGAAAAAAGCTTCGCTCATTTCGAGGCCTGGCGCGATGCGATGCTGGCCCAGGAAGAGGTGGAACGGCACAAGCTGGAACGGCAGATCGCGGCCGAGGAGCATTGGCTGCGCTATGGCGTGACGGCGCGGCGCAAGCGCAATGTCGGGCGGCTGGAACGGCTGCGGGGGCTGCGCACCGAACGGCGCGAACAGGTGGGGAGCCTGGGCGCGGTGAAGATGGAGGCGGCCGAAGGTTCCGGCAGCGGCACCAAGGTGATAGACGCCAAGGGTCTGTCTTTTTCCTATGGCGACGGTGACGATAGCCGCGAGATCGTGCGCGATTTCAGCCTGCGCATCCATCGCGGCGACCGCATCGCGCTGGTCGGCCCCAACGGCGCGGGCAAGACCACGCTGCTGAATCTGCTGACCGGCAAGCTGGCGCCGCAAAAAGGCAATGTGAAGCTGGGCCAGGGCCTGCTGATGGCCGAGCTGGACCAGAATCGCAGCCGCCTGCATCCCGAACAGTCGCTGGCCGCCGCCGTCACCGATGGCAGCGGCGATACGGTGATGGTGGCGGGCAAGCCGCGCCATGTGATGAGCTATCTGCAGGACTTTCTGTTCACCCCGGCTCAGGCGCGCACACCGGTCAAGGTGCTGTCGGGCGGCGAGCGGGCGCGCCTGCTGCTGGCCAAGCTGTTCGCCGCGCCGTCCAACTTCCTGGTGCTGGACGAGCCGACCAACGACCTGGACCTGGAGACGCTGGATCTGCTGGAGGAGGTGATCGCCGATTATCCCGGCACCGCGCTGCTGGTCAGCCATGACCGTGATTTCCTGGACCGGGTGGCGACCGCGATCGTGCTGGCGGAAGGCGATGGCCGCTTCACCGAATATGCCGGCGGCTATGCCGATATGCTGGCCCAGCGCGGCGCGGCCGCGCCGGCGCGGGAGACGGCCAAAAAGCCCAAAGCCGACAAGCCGGACAAGGCGGCGGAAAGGCCGGTCCGCGCCGCGCCGCCCAAGATGAACTTTTCCGACGCCCATGCCCTGAAGGTGCTGCCGGACAAGATCGCCGCTGCCGAGGCCGCCATCGCCCGGCTGGAATCGGACCTGTCGGATCCGGCGCTGTTTTCGGGCAATCCCAAACGGTTCGGCGACCTGTCGGCGGAACTGGTCAAGCTGCGCGCCCAGAAGGACGCCGACGAGGAACGCTGGCTGGCGCTGGAAATGGCGCGCGAGGAACTGGAAGGTTCCGGCGGGTAACCGCTGGGGAACGCTTGCGGCACCGGAACGTTGAATCCCCAGGCACAAGGGGGAGTCGTCAGGGTGTTCGCCATGAAAAATGCCGCCATTGCCGGATTTGCCGCAGGGATTGCCATGGCGATCGGCGGCGCCGTGGGCGCGGTGTCCACCGCCGACCCCAGGCCGGTGATTGATGCCGACGCCGCGGTCATGAATCCGATGATCGATGGGCAGGCCATGTTGCCTGGCCGGCAGATTCTGGAAAATCTGGCGGCCTCGCCGCTGCACGCCACCTTCGTGGCCCAGATGAAGGCGGCGGGCATCGATAGCGCCCTGACCTCCGGGGGCCAGTTCACCGTCTTTGCGCCCACCGATGCGGCCTTTGCCGCGCAAGGGCCCCAGCCCGAAAGCACGCTGCCGCGCCGCATGAGTTACCTGGTGGTGCCGGGCAAGTATGATTCCGCCACGCTGCTGCGCCTGATCAACGAGGGGGGCGGCGACGCCCGCCTGCGGACGGTGGAAGGCGGCGTTCTGGTGGCGCGCATGAACGGCCCCACCAACATCGCCATCCTGGACGAGAAGGGCAATATCGCCAACATCGCCATCTATGACGTGCGCGACCGCAACGGCATCGTGCATGTGGTGGACCGGGTGGTGGAACCGTCCGGTCCCGCCCGCCAGGTCGCCACGAATTAAATTACCGGGTGTATTTGGCCAGATAGGCCGCGAGCGCCTTCGGAGTCATGGTCGTGGCGCTGGCGGTGGCGAAAACATCGTCGCGGTTGACCAGCCGGCCGTCCGCCTCGGCCACGATCACCATGGGCACGCCCTGGAGCCGGGACTTGAAGCCGAACCGCGCCGGAATGTGCAGATTGCGGTCGAAGCGTCCCACATCCACATAGGCGACTTCATAGTGGCGGGCGACGAAGCTGCGGATTTCCGGCAGGGCCATGAAATTGGCCAGCACCAGGCAATCGGGGCACCAGTTCCCGCCCAGGTCCAGCAGCACCCGCTTGCCGGATTTCTTCGCCCGCTCGAAGGCGTCCCGGACCTGCGCGTCGGCATTGGCGTTTTGGTCATAGGGCGCGCGGGTGACGATGGGCAGGTCCGCCAGGGTGCGGATCGACGGCAGCGGCGCGGGCGCGGCCGCCAGCGGCGACGCCATCGCCAACAGGAACGCCAGCGCGGCGGTTTTCTTCATGTCGTCACCGGTTCATGCCGTCACTGGGCCCGCCAGGCCGCGGCCTTCCAGCAGCGCCGTGATGTCGGGATCACGACCGCGGAAGGCGCGGTAGGCGGTGGCGTAATCGCGGGTGCCGCCGCCGGCATACACGAACTTGTGCAGCCGGTGGGCGGTGGCGGCGTCGAAGGGATCATGCGCGTCCCGGAACGCCTTGAAGCCGTCGGCATCCAGAACCTCGGACCACATATAGGCGTAATAGCCGGCGCTATAGCCGTCGCCCGAAAAGACATGGGTGAAATGCGGCGCGCCGTGGCGCGGCACGATCTCGTCGGGCAGCCCGATCCGCACCAGCGTTTCGGCCTGTGCCGCCTTGGGATCGCCGCCCGGCGGCAAAGTGTGGAAATCCATGTCCACCAGGGCCGAGGCCAGGAATTCCACCGTGGCGAAGCCCTGGCCGTAATTGCGCGCGGCCAGCAGCTTTTCCAGCAGCGCCGCGGGGATGGGCTGGCCGGTTTCATGATGGCGGGCAAAGCGTTCCAGCACCTGCGGTTCCTCCAGCCAGTGCTCGTAAAGCTGCGAGGGCAGTTCGACAAAATCGCGCGCCACATTGGTGCCCGACAGGCGCGGAAAGCGGACCTGGCTGAGCAGGCCGTGCAGGGCGTGGCCGAATTCGTGGAACAGGGTTACCGCATCGTCGAACGACAGCAGGCAGGGCTGGGCCTTGTTGAAGTTGCAGTTGTTGATGACCAGCGGCAGGACTTCGTCGCCATCGCGCGCGCCGTTCACCCGTTCCTGGTCGCGGAAACTGGACATCCAGGCGCCGCCCTGCTTGCCGGTACGGGCGAAATAATCGCCATAGAACAGGCCGATCACCGCCTCCTCGCGCACCACCTCCCATACCCTGACGTCGGGGTGATAGACCGGAATGTCGGTGCGCGGACGGAAAGTGAGGCCGAACAGCTTCCGCGCCGTGAAGAAGGCCGCCTGGATCAGGTTTTCGAGCTGGAAGTAGGGCTTGAGCTGGGCCTCGTCGAAATCATAGCGTTCGCGCCGCAGCTTTTCGGCGTAATAGCGCCAGTCCCAGGGCGCCAGGCGGAAATTGCCGCCTTCCCGCGCGATCAGCGCCTGCAGGGCATCGCGCTCGGCCAGCGCCTTGGCGCGGGCGGGATGCCAGACCTCTTCCAGCAGGGCGCGCGCCCTGGCGGGAGTGCCCGCCATGGAATCGGCCAGCTTGAAGGCGGCGAAATTCTCATAGCCCAGCAGCGCGGCGCGTTCGGCCCGCAGCGCCAGCATCTGGGTCATCACATCGGTGTTGTTGCGGTCATTGTCATTGTCGCCGCGCGCCACCCAGGCGCGGAACAGCTGCTCGCGCAGGGTGCGGTCGTCGGCATATTGCAGCATCGGCTCCACGCTGGAGCGCGACAGCGTCACCGCATAGGGCGCCGTCACGCCGCGTTCCAGGGCGCAGGCCGCCGCGGCATCGCGCACCGCTTGGGGCACGCCCGCCATCTGCGCTTCGGTCAGCGGCAGGACATAAGCTTCCTCGTCGCCCAGCACATTCTGGTTGAAGCGGGTGCCCAGCACCGCCAGTTTTTGGGCAATGGCGGCCAGCCGGTCGCGGGCCTCGCCCTTCAGCTGCGCGCCCGCCCGCACGAAATCCAGGTAATAGCGCTCCAGAACCCGCAGGGATTCGGCGTCCAGCCCCAGCGCGTCGCGCTGCTGGTACAGCGCCTCGATCCGCCCGAACAGGACCGGATGCATGGAAATGGCGCTCCAGTGCGCCGACAGGCGCGGCGCCATCTCCATCTCGATCGCCTGCAGCGCCGCATCGGTATTGGACGAGGCCAGGTTGTGGAATACGCCCTCCACCTTCGACAGCAACCGCCCGCTTTTCTCCAGCGCCAGGATCACGGTGTCGAAGCCGGGCGGATCGGGATTTTCCGCGATGGCCACGATCTCG
The DNA here is from genome assembly GCA_937942205.1 of uncultured Alphaproteobacteria bacterium. Lineage (GTDB taxonomy): Bacteria > Pseudomonadota > Alphaproteobacteria > Micropepsales > Micropepsaceae > Rhizomicrobium. The sequence continues at coordinate 7,721 of CALDFO010000265.1, read as the reverse complement.
GCGGTATGCTCCGCCAGCGCCCGGTCATAGGCGGGCACGAAATGTTCCGCCCGGATCCGATCCAGCGGCGGGGCGCCGAAAGGGGCGGACCAGTTCTCGAAAAACGGATTGCTCATGCCGTCTATATAAGTCGCCTTACTTGATTTCCCACACCACCGAGACGTCGGCGGTGACGCTTTCCTCGCCCGCCGCCACCGGCACGGCCTTGGGCGCGGACGCCATCATCATGCGGTCGGCGCGATAGGGCATCACCACCCCGCCGCTCTCGCTGACGGACTGGATCGGGCCCAGCGTCACCCCGGCGGCGCGGGCATAGGTTTCGGCGCGCAGCCGGGCGTCGGCGATGGCCTCGGCGCGGGCCCTGGCCAGCAGCGGCGCGGGCTCCTTGATGGAGAAGTTGATGCCGTGCATCTGGTTGGCGCCGGCGGTGACCAGCGCATCCAGCGCCCCACCCAGCCGCGCGACATCCTCCAGCAGCACCGAAACCTGATTGCTCACCTGGTAGCCGGTGACGCGGGGCGCCTCGCCCGTCTCGCGGGTATTGGCATATTGCGGCGAAATCGAGAAGTTGACGGTCTGGATGTTCTTCTCCGGCACGCCCAGCCGGGTCAGGGCGGCGAAGACGCCTTTCATGCGCGTGGTGTTGGCCGACAGGGCCGCCGCGGCGGTGGGGGCGCTGGTGGTCACCCCGGCATTGATCGACACCAGGTCCGGCGCGGCCTTGGCCTCGCCATGCCCGCCCATGGTCAGGGTGCGTTGGTCGGCCGCCAGGGCGGGCGACAAGCCCAGGGTGGCGCCCATCGTCAGGGCGAGAGCCAGGGCGGCGGCGGGTGCGGCTTTCATGGGAACTTCCTCTTTCAAATCAGGCCCTTCCACCAGGAGGGTACGGGTCAAGAAGGGCAGAATCGCGGCAGCCCGATGCGCCTTGGCGGGGCGGCAAATCCTGTTATACCCCGTTTCGGGAAGGGCCTGTAGCTCAGTTGGTTAGAGCTGACCGCTCATAACGGTTAGGTCCCAGGTTCGAGTCCTGGCGGGCCCACCAACCTTTTATTCTCCTCTGTTCACCGGCGTCGGCGAGCAGAAAGAAACGGGCGCGCCTGCAAGAGGCATCGCGCTTGCGGCCGCATCATACCGAGAATAAAGACGTTACAGGGCAAAGCCTTGGAGAGGACGCATCATGGTTTCGAAACTAGGCTTGCTTGTCGCGGCTGTCATGTTCGTGGCGGCTCCGGCCTTTGCCGCCGAGAATTACCAGACCGATATTGGTCCAACGCCGAAAAACGGACGCCAGGGCGCGGATGTGCAGGGCCGCGGGACGGTTCTGGCCACGCTGGACGGAAACACCTTTAAGATCCAGGGCAAGTTCGCCGGTCTTTCTTCGGTGGCCACAAAGGCGCGCCTGCATATGGGCAACGTGATGGGCGGGACCGGGGCCGCCATCGGTGACCTCAATATCCCCCAGGCACAAAGCGGGGAAATTTCCGGCAGCTTCACCTTGACGCCGGCGCAGGTCGCGGGGCTCAAGGTGGGAAAGCTGTACGTCATTCTCGACAGCCAGAGTGCGCCCAAAGGCAACCTGTGGGGCTGGTTTCAGCCGGCGCATGTGACGGTTCCCGAAGGCGTGCCGCAGGCGGAAAATTGGTATATCCCCAACCTTCTCGACGGCCAGGATGATGGCGCGTCGAAAAAGAACAATAGCTGAGCGCGGAGCGGACATGATCAGGAACACCATGCGCGCGTTCGGCGCGGTTGTCGGGCTTGGGGCGGTGGCGGTTGCCGCGATCTGGGCGTCGAACGCCATCGCGCAAGGCAGCACCGCGCCCGGGCCCTTTACCGAGGCCCAGGCCCAGGCCGGACAATCTCTTTATGCCAGCCGTTGTTCCGGCTGCCATGAAAGCGGTGGAGAGACCATCCGCTTGCTGGGCCCGGCCTTCACCCAGTCCTGGGGGAAACGCAGCACGCGCGATCTTCATGCCCGCATCAAGAAAACCATGCCGCTCACCAATCCCGGCAGCCTGACGGATGCCGAAACCGCCTCGATCGTGGCGTATATCCTCAAGGGCAACGGGGCCGCGGCGGGCGCTGCCGCCTTCACCCCGGCGACGGATGTGACGATCAGCACCGTTCTCCCGGCGCGGCGGGATGCTTATGCGGGTTATGTCAGCCTCAGCAGCATGGCCACCGCCACGGGCCTTACCTTTCCCGGAACGGTCGAGAAGTACACGCCCGTCACCGAGGAGATGATGCTGAATCCGCCGCCCGGCGACTGGCTGATGCACTATCAGAACTATGCAGGCTGGAGCCATTCGCCGCTCAAGCAGATCAATGCCAAGAATGTGCAGAACCTGCAGCTGCGGTGGGTCTGGTCCATGGAGGACGGCGAACGCCAGCAGATCACGCCTCTGGTGCATGACGGCGTGATGTTCGTTTCGACCGTCATCAACAACACGGTGCAGGCGCTCAACGCCGCCACCGGCGACCTGATCTGGGAAAACCGGCTGGGCCCCAGGCTGGAAAATCAGGTCAACGCCACCGCGCGGGCCATGGCGCTGTACGGGAACCAGCTTTTCTATCCCGCCAGCGACGCCACCATGTATGCGCTCGACGCGCGCACCGGCAAGGTCAACTGGAAATTCAAGATTTCCGAATATGGCCGGGACAAGGTCGGCAGCGTGATGATCGCAGACGGCAAGCTCATTCTTGGGCTTGGCGTTTGTGACGAAGCCTCGCTGGAGGACCGCTGCTTCATCGCCGCTTATGACGTCAAGGACGGCCGCCAGATCTGGAAATTCTCCACCGTCGCCTATACCGGCGAGCCGGGCGGCGATACCTGGGGCGACATGGCGAATGGCGAGCGGTCGGGCGCCGATGCCTGGATCGCGGGCACATACGATCCCAAGCTCCGCCTGGTCTATTTCGGCACCGGCCAGGCCAAGGCCGGCAAGCACGGCATCGGCGACAAGCTCTTCAGCAACGCCACCATCGCGCTGGACGTGGATACCGGCAAGCTCAAATGGTATCACCAGTCGGCGCCGGATGAGGGCCTGGACCTGGACGAGGTCTATGAAAAAATCCTGGTGGACAATGGTTCGCAGAAACTGCTTCTCAGCGCGGGGAAGCCGGGCATTCTCTGGAAGCTGGATCGCACCACGGGACAGTTCCTCGACTATGTCCCGATGGTTTTCCAGAATGTCTTTACCAGCATAGACCGCAAGACCGGCCGCGCCACCTATCGCCCGGATATCCTGAAGCCCGAACCGGGGTCGTCGCGGTCCTCATGCCCGGCCCAGTCGGGCGGTCATAACTGGCCGGCCGCCAGCTATGTTCCCGAAGACGATCTGATCGTCTATCCCCTGATGCAGATCTGCGTGACATCAGAGGGCGGGATGATCGGCAACTACGAAGCGCCGGGCTCGGACGGCAATATGGGGCGCCTCAGCGCCTATCGGGTGAAGGACCTGAAGCCGGTCTGGACCCTGCAGCAGCGCGCGCCGTTCCTGACCAGCGCGATGACCACGGCGGGCGGCGTCGGATTTATCGGCGATTGGGACCGCACATTCCGGGCCTTCGACGTCAAGACCGGCAAGACCCTGTGGAAGACCCGGCTGGGCACCACCGCGGCGGGTTTCCCCACCACTTTCACGGTCAATGGCGAGCAGTTCGTTGCCGTTCCGACCGGCTATAATGGCGGCAGCCCGCAGGTCAGGCCCAGCAGCATGTTCGCCTTCGAGCGCAATCGCCCGATGGTGGGGCACGCCGTCTATGTTTTCGCCCTGCCCAAGGCTCAGTGAAGGCTGCAAATCCCGATGCCAAGAGCCGTTTCCACCCGGCCGGGGCCGCACAGCTTATGACGGCCGCTGGCGGCAGGTGGGCTAACTCGGACTTCGGCGGCGAGTACTGCGCCTCCCCTGAAAGCCTTTGCGGCGCTCGCTTACTGTTCCGTCGAAGTTTTCCAAGAGTGAGAACCGCTGTCTCATCTTGGTCTGTCTGTTGGTATGTTTAGGCGGCTTCTTAGCCCATCATTCGCTTTATCCTGTCGGATTTGATCCGTCTTTTTGACCTTGGCGGTTCCGCCGTATTGGCGCGCGGCGCCGCGGCGGTAAAAAAGAACCGGTCCCGCCCAGGGGAAGCGGAACCGGTTCACTCACGCCATCTCGATCTTGAGGCCTAGAGCTGCCTGGGAGCTGCCGCCGGTGGCCCAGCCGGGATGGATGACTGTATTGCAAGAGATCTGGACGCCATTGTCGAGCTTCAGCCCTTGCGGTTGCGCGATTCTACTTCGCGTCGTTGAGCGGCACGAACATGATGCAAACGGGTGAGGGGAGTTTCAGCACCTCGCCCGTCGGGGTGAGGCGGCCGCTTTTGCGATCGCGGCTGAACAGGACGACGTTATCGCTGTCCTGATTGGCCGCCAGAAGATAGCGCTCGCTGGGATCGAGCGCGATGTTGCGTGGTATCTTGCCGCCCGACGGTTCTATCTGCTCCAGCTTGAGCAGGCCCGTGCGCGCGTCGATCGAGAATAAGGTCACGCTGTCATGGCCGCGGTTGGAGGCATAGAGGAACCGCCCCGACGAATCCAGCGCGAGTTCGCCGGAATTGTCTTCGTCCTTGAAGTCGGCGGGAATGGTGCTGATGGTCTGGATCGGCGTCAGCTTTCCCCGAGCCGCGTCATAGGACAGGGTGATCACCTTCGAGCTCATTTCGCCCAGCACATAAGCGAACTTTCCGCTTTTGCCGAAGCGCAGATGGCGGGGGCCGAAGGCGGGCGGAAGCGTGGCGGACCCGGATTCGTTCAGCGTCAATTTTCCCGTGGCCGTGTCCAGCCGGTAGGAATAGACCTTGTCCACGCCCAGATCCGGCACGATCAGGAAGCGGTTGTCGGGCGACATCACGACCTCATGTGGATGCGGCCCTTTCTGACGCCTGAGATCCGCGCTGGAGCCTGAATGCTGGTGGAAGTCGGCCATCTTGCCAATGCTGCCGTCCGGATTCAGCGCGAAAGACGCCACGCTGCCGCTGCCATAGTTGGCCACCATCAACCAGCGGTTCGTCCGGTCCACGATCAGATGGGCCGACGTCCTGCCTTCCGCGGGCACCCGGTTGAGAAAGCGCAGCGCACCCGTCGCCGGGTCGATGGCATAGCTGCTCAGATAGCCCGTGGGATCGCCTTTGGCTGTTCTTTCGGTGACCGCGTAAAGAAAGCGATTTTTCGAATCGGTTGCCAGGAAGGACGGGCTGGCGACTTCCGCCGCCACGCCCAGGCTTTTCAGTTTGCCGTCGTCCAACTGCAATCCATAGATTCCCTTGCTGTCGTTCGGTCCGCCGGTATAGGTGCCGACATAGGCGATATAGCGGGTGGCGGCGAATGACGGGCTGCAACCCAGCGTCAGCGCGGCACAAAAAAGCACTCGTGTGATCATGTTCATTTTAGAACCCGTGATTTGAAGGTTGCGAACGTGACGATTTCCGGCGTGACAATTCTCACGTGAGAATTCTCACGTGAGAATTCTCAGTGTGCGCATCCCGGTGCCTTTCCAATTCCGCTCCGCAGCGCCTTGATATTCCGGAAAAATCTAGGGCAGCGTTTGTGCCGAATGCAATGCGCCACCCGCGCCATGCGCGCAGGCCGTTTGATGGGGTCGAACGCCGACGATCAAAATGTGAGAGCTGTACCGATTATTCCTCATGGTGCGTCGCACACCGCCGCGACAGCGTTGGGCGCTTCAGGGCATCGCGAGAATATCCGTGCAGGGCGCGTCGGGTGCCGTCGCTGTGCTGGACCGCTGTCCGGATGCACGTGTTTCATCCTGTGAAACGCGCTGCGTGCTGCGAATTGACTATGTGACAGCCTTCGTGACGATGCCGCACGCAATTCGACGGCGGCACGGGAACGTCATCGGCCGTCAATCACGAGGGGAAGCAGAATGGGTCATCGTTATCATCGTTTTCATGCGACCGCGTCGGTTCTCGCGATCACGGCCTCCGCCGTGTGGGGCACACCGGCAATGGCGCAGAGCGGCGACACTACAACGCCTATCGAGGAAGTCGTCGTCACCGGCACCAGCATCCGCGGCGCGGCGCCGGTCGGATCGAATGTGACCGCGGTCACGCTGGCGGACATCAAGGCGACGGGCGCGACCAGTGTGCAGGGTATTCTGGCGAACGTGCCACAACTGATGGGCATGGGCATGGCGGATGCCGGCAGCACCGGTCAGAACGCCCAGCAGGCCATCATCCACCAGCTGGGGCAGAGCGCCTCGACGTCGACCCTGACCCTGGTTGACGGACACCGTGTGCCGACATCGGGCACCAACCATTCCTTCGTCGATCCCAACATGCTGCCGATCAACATGGTCGAGCGCGTCGAAGTACTGGCCGACGGCGTGTCGGCGGTTTACGGCTCCGACGCGGTTGCCGGCGTGGTCAACTTCATTACCCGCAAGCGCTTTGACGGCGTCGAGATCACCGGCAGTGCCGGCTTTGCGGACGGCAAGCAGGATGTCAATTTCGGCGTCCTGACCGGATCGGCCTGGGAGACCGGCAGCGCCTTGTTCGCCTACAGCTTCACCCGTCAGGGCGCGCTGGCGACGACCTCGCGTCCCTGGACCTATCCCGACCACAGCAACATCCCCGGTGGCAAGAACCGCACCAGCATCAACTGCGAACCGGCATCGCTGCAGCCGGCCGGACAGAGCCTGATCTGGATGAGTGCGGCATCGACCTCCGGGGTGGCCAACTCGACCGCCAATTATGCGTGTTCGGACTGGAAGTATGCCGATCTGATTCCCAAGACCTCGCGCAACAACGCAATGATGAAGATCGAGCAGAATTTCGGCGAGAAATGGAAAGTGGATGCCGATCTGCTCTATGCCACGCGCGATGTCCAGGGCCGCAGGTCGCGCGGCACCATGACCGCGACGGCCTTCGGGGCGGGTAATCAGGCCAACCCGTTCTTCACCCTGCCGGCCGGCTATGTCGGCGCGGCGACCAGCGAAACCATCCGTTGGGACTCCAACACGCTCCTGGGGCCGGGCGCCTACAATTTCACCGGCGCCAATACGGTCTATGGCGACGTCAATGTGGAATACAAATTGGGCGGGGACTGGGCCGTCGACTTTCTGGTGCTGGCGGGCCGGGACGATAGCTGGTACGGCTATAACGGCACGCTGAACGCATCCGTCGCCAACCTGGCGTTGAACGGAACCACCAACAGCGGCGGCAGCCTGACCCAGGTGGTTCCCAATACCAATATCATCTACACCCAGCTTCCCTTGACCGCGGCCAATGCGCTGGATGTGTGGAATCCGGCGGCCACCAACCGCACCTCGGCTGACGTCATCCGAAACCTGACCAACGATGCACTGAATTCCCATCTCGTCAGCGGCATGACCCAGGCGCGCCTGCAGGCCCAGGGCACGCTGCTCGAACTGCCTGCCGGCCCCCTCAAGGTCGCGTTCGGCGGTGAGGCGAACCGCACCAGCATCTACGAGTATCTCGCCCAGGGCCAGGGCGCGGGACCGACCTCCAACTCGGCGGTTTATCGCCAGTGGCATTTCTCGCGCGATATCCAGTCGGCCTATCTGGAAGCCAATATCCCGCTGATCTCGGACGCACATGGCGTGCCTTTGATGCAGGCATTGACGCTGAACCTGTCGGGGCGCCTCGACCATTACAGCGACTTCGGCAACACGACCAATCCCAAGATCGCCTTCGACTGGCGG
>CALDFO010000264.1 GCA_937942205.1 uncultured Alphaproteobacteria bacterium | reverse complement strand
GGGCCAAGGGTGGTGACACTGTATGTCGATCCGGCCGCGCCGTTTCGGTAAATGGGGAACTGCGCGCTATGGCCCTGTTGCGCGACAAAGCGGGTCGCGCACTGCCAATCTGGCAGGGGTGCAGCCGCCTGCGGGACGATCAGGTTTTTGTGCTCACCGCCCCGCCAGAGTCCTTCGACAGCCGCTATTTCGGCGCCGTTCCAAGCGCCCATGTCATCGAAAGGATTGCCCCGTTATGGACCTTCTGAGCCTTTTCGCCGGATGCGGCTTGTTTGTGGCAGCGCCGTGCGCCAACCAGCCCGTTGATACGTCTCCGGTGCAGCGATGGCAGCCGTTCGTCTCCCAGGCGGCGGCGCAGTTCGCATTGCCGGAAGCCTGGGTGCGCGCGGTGCTGAAGCAGGAAAGCGGCGGGCGTCTCACTCTCAACGGACGACCGATCACGTCAAAGGCGGGCGCGATGGGCCTGATGCAGATCATGCCAAAGACCTATTCCGACCTGCGCCGCCAATACGATTTGGGGGCCGATCCGCACGCCCCGCGCGACAATATTCTCGCAGGGGCTGCCTATTTGCGGCAGATGTATACGCGCTATGGCTACCCCGGTCTGTTTGCGGCCTACAATGCGGGGCCCGGCCGTCTGGACGCCTACTTGGCGGGCAGGAAGCCGCTTCCTGACGAAACTGTGGCCTATCTTTCTGCTATTTCTCCGGGTCTGGAAACACGCTTTTCAACACCTGGGATGCCGCCGGTGAAAGCCGCAAAGGCACCGGCGAAAGAAGAAATATTCATATCCAATTCGCTGCCGACCTCGCTGTTTATTCCGCTCTCGCAAGGTCGCTTTTGATGCCCCGGATATTGGCGGGCACGGCAAATGCGCAAAGTTTGGTGGGAGGGCAAGATAAAGCGATGGTGCCCCTCAGGGCCCATCTTGTTGTCTGCACATCTCTTTCAGGGGTGCAACAGGGCGCCGCTCTGGTGCAACGGTGGCACCGTGGCTGACGACCGCGAATTCGAGCCACGCCTCGGACGCATCCGCTCGGGCGGCGGCGGGCGCGGCAAGACCTACCTGCAGCGTGTGCTCCGGGCGGCGTCTTTGGCGGGCACGGGCCGCGTCCGTCCCAGCGGGTTTACCGGCAGCCGGATTGGCCGCGGCTTTGGCGCTGGCCGCATAATGGCGAGCCGCGACCGGTTATCGGCCTTCCGCAGCCGCCGCGTCATCATCAAGACCCGGATCGTCAAAATGCGCGGCACCGGTGCCAAGGCGGCCGCGCTTCACCTGCGCTATATTCAGCGCGATGGCGTCACGCGGGCGGGCACGCCGGGTGAACTGTATGACAAAGAGGCCGACCGCGTTGACGGCGGCGAATTCCTCAAACGCGCTGGCAAGGACAGGCACCAGTTCCGCTTCATCGTCTCGGCAGAAGACTCTGGGGAGTATCAAGACCTCAAGCCCCTCGTGCGCAAGCTGATGACGCGAATGGAAGCGGATTTGGGCACCGGCCTAGACTGGGTGGCCGTGGACCATCACAACACGGGTCATCCCCATACCCATATTGTGCTGCGCGGGCGTGATAACCTGGGACAGGATTTGATCATCGCGCGCGACTACATCACCCACGGCATGCGCGAACGGGCCGCCGAGATCGTCACGCTCGATTTTGGACCCCGTTCGGATATCGAAGTTGAAGACCGCTTTGCCCGCCAGGTCACGCAAGAGCGCTTAACCGATCTGGACCGCCTGTTGCGCAGGGCCGCCTCTCCAGAAGGCGACGTCACGCTTGCGGATGCGGGATCTCATGTCGCCCATCCGCATTGGGCCGGCAGGTTGCAGACGCTCGGTCGGCTGGGCCTGGCCGAGGAAACGACCCCGGGGCGCTGGAGACTATCGCCGGACATGGAATCTGCGATGCGCGTCATGGGCGAGCGCGGGCTCCAGCCGCTCCAGCACCGC
>CALDFO010000263.1 GCA_937942205.1 uncultured Alphaproteobacteria bacterium | reverse complement strand
ATCAGAACGCCTTGAGCAGCCGGTCGAGATAATCGCGTTCGGCCTGCGGCCGCCCCATCTCGGCGGCGCGGCGGCGCAGCTCCTGCAAAATCTCCCGCGCCCGCGCCAGGTCGGTGGGACCGGGAATCTTCACCCCGGAATTGCCGAAGGGCGACGGTCCGCGCCCCAACGGGTCCTCGCGGCCCTGCTGCTGGCCCTGTTGACCCTGCCGCGCCAGCGCCTCGGCCCCCTGGCGCATCGCTTCCAGCGCCTGGTTCTGCGCATTGCCCGCATTGGGCAGGTCGTTCTGGCCCAGCGCGCCCTGGGCCTGGCCCATCGCCTGCCCGGCCTCGCGCATCTTCTGCTGCGCCTTGGGGTCCATGCCCTTCATCGCCTCGCCCAACTCGCGCTGCAACTCGCCCTGCTGGCGCGCCAGGCCCTGCGGCCCGCCATCCTGCGGGCTGCCCTGGCCCTGGCCCTGGCGGAAGGTGCGATCCATCAGGTCGCGCTGCTTGTTCATCAGCCCGCCGAACTTCTGGATCTGCTCGTTGCGCCTTTTGTCCTGCGGCGATTGCTGCCCCATGCCGCCCGCGCCGCCGCCCTGGGTCAGGCGCAGGTTCTCCAGCATGGATTGCAGCATGGCCAGAAGCCGCGCGGCCTGTTCGCGCTCGCCCGCCTCGGTCAGCTTCTGGATCATCTGCATCAGGGTCTGGATGTCGTTCATGCCCAGCGTCTTGGCGTCGGGCGACAGCGGTTCCTGGCCCGGCGGCGGCGGATTGGCCGCCATCGCCTGCAAATAGCGCTGCATCGCCTGGTCGTAGCGCTTGAGCAGTTCCTCGATCACCTCCTGCGGCGCGCCCGAGGCCATGGCGGCGGTCAGCATGGCCTGCAGCTTGCGCAGTTCTTCCGCCGCCGACAGCAATCCGCCGCGCTCCAGCTTCAGGGCGGTGTCCCACAGGATACGCTGCACCCGTTCGATGTCGGCCTCGGTCCGGGCGTCGCGCACGCCGTAAAAGGCGGTGCGGATCGCCAGGTAGATATCGTGCTGGCCTTCATAGAAGCGTTCCGGCTCGATCGAGAGCGCCTCCAGCGCCGTCATGATATTCTCGCGGCCCTTCTGCGCGGTCGCCAGCACCTGGCGCTGCTCGATCAGGGCGCGGGCCAGGGGATCGGTGAACACCCGCGCCGGAAGCCGGAAGCGCACGGTGCCGCTGGTCCCGGTCTGGCCGATGGCGTCGCGCGCTTCCAGATGCGCCTGGACCATCATCCCGGCATAGGGATGGCTGGTCAGGTCGATAAAGGCTTCCTGCTCCACCTTGCGGGCATTGGGCGCGGCCAGCGGCAGGTCCGCCCGCAGCGGTTTCGCGGCGGGCTTGCCTTCGGGCACGATCACCGCCTTCAGTGACGCGATGCCATAGTCATCGCCACCCTTGAAGGCAAAGCGCGTGGCAAGCTGTTCGGTGCGCCGGGGCGTGGCGGTGAGCGCGATGGTGGGGGGCGCGTCCGGCAGCGCCTGGATGTGCCATTGGCCGATGGCCTTGCCGCCCACCTGCACCCGCACCCGCGCGGAGGCCGACACGATCACATTGCTGGAATACTCGCCGTCTTCGCCGGTGAAGCGCGGCGCATGGTTCGATCCGGCGGCCAGGCCGGGGCGGCGTGGCGCGCCATGCACCCGCAGGTTCAGCACCGATCCCTGCGGCACGGTGATGGTGTTGCCGTCGCCGATCCGCAGGCTTTGCAGCGGCAGGCCGGTATAGGGCGGCGGATCGATCCAGGCGTCCAGGGTGGCGGCGGCGCCCGCGCCGCTGTCGAAGGCCGAAATCAGCCGGGGTCCGGTTTCGCCGCGGGCCCAGACCAGGCCCACTGTCAGCGCGATCAGCAGATACCAGCGCAGGCCCCTGGGATCGCGGGCGGCGATGTCGGCATGGGGCAGGGCGATGCGGAACTTCGCCGGAAGCGCGCGCGCCTGGTGCAGCGCCCAGAGCTGGCGGGCAAACGCGTCGCCGCCCGCCAACCGGTCATGGCGTTCGGAGATCGGGCGGTGGGCCAGATGATTGTCGCGCTCCAGCCGCCGCGCCCCGTCGATGCCGCGCGGCCAGCGGAAATCGGCGAAGCCCTGGGCCAGCGACAGGCCGGTGGCGGTGATGGTGGCGGCCAGCAGCAGCGCCTGCACCGGCCAGGGGATGAACGGGAAGATGCCCGTCAGGGCCAGCGCCAGATAGAAACCGGCAAAGGCGCAGGCCGGCCACAGGCGCGGCAGGATGCGTTCGACCGCCAGCACGCCGCGCGCGGCGGCGATGCGGCGATCCATACGGCGATCCGGCGTATCAGCCGGAAAGCCAGTCGGGAATGCGGTCCTTGGCGATGAGATCGGCATGGCTCTCTCTGGGACGCACGATGCCCCATTGGCCGCCCGACACCAAGACTTCCGGCACGCGCGGCCGGGCATTGTAATCACCCGCCATCACCGCGCCATAGGCGCCCGCCGACAGGATTGCCACAAGATCGCCCGATTTCAGGTCCGGCAGCGGCCGCGCCGCCGCGAAAAGGTCACTGGTTTCGCACACCGGCCCCACCACATCGTAAAGCGGGCGCGGGGAACCGGGCGCCGGTTCCTGGACCGCCACGATCTCATGCCAGGCGTCATACATGGCCGGACGGATCAGATCGTTCATGCCGGCGTCGATGATCAGGAAGGTCTTGGCGTCGCCGCGCTTCACATAGATCACCTCCGACACCAGGATGCCCGCATTGGCGGCGATCAGGCGGCCCGGCTCGAAGGACAGGCGGCAGCCGAAATCCTTGGTCACCCGCGTCACCATCGCGCCATAGGCGGTGGGATCGGGCGGCGGGCTGTTGTGGTGGAAATAGGGCACGCCCAGGCCGCCGCCGCAATCCAGACGGCTGATGGCATGGCCGTCGGCGCGCAGGCTGGCGATCAACTCGCCGATGCGGGTGAAGGCGGCCTCGAAGGGATCGAGATCGGTGATCTGGCTGCCGATATGCACATCCACGCCCACGATCTCGATGCCCGCCAGGGTGGCGGCATGGGCATAGGCCTCGCGCGCATGGACAAAGGGAATCCCGAACTTCGTCTCGGCCTTGCCGGTGTTGATCTTGGCGTGGGTCTTGGCGTCCACATCGGGATTGATCCGCAGCGAGATGGCCGCGCGCTTGCCCATCGCCAGGGCGACTTCGTTCAGCGCCGCCAGTTCCGGCTCGCTCTCGACATTGAACTGATGGATGCCCGCGTCCAGCGCGGCGCGCATCTCGGCTTTGGTCTTGCCCACGCCGGAAAAGACGATCTTGCCGGCGGGAATGCCCGCCGCCAGCGCCTTGGCCAGTTCGCCGCCCGACACCACATCGGCGCCCGCGCCCAGCTTCGCCAGTGTTTTGAGAACCGCCAGATTGTCGTTGGCCTTGACCGCGTAGGCGATCAGCGAGCCCGGCGGCAGCGCGCCCGCGAACACCTTGAAATGACGCTCCAGCGTGGCGGTGGAATAGCAATAAAAGGGCGTGCCGACGGCGCGCGCCAGTTCGTCCAGCCGCACCTCCTCGGCGCAGAGCACGCCATCGCGGTACTGGAAGTGGTTGACCATCTCTAACGCCCGATCGGGTAGGGCGGCTTGGACGGGTCTCTCTGGTCCCGCGCCGTGGGCTGGCCGTTGGGTTTCACCAGGTCGCTTTTGACGCCGCAGGCCGCGACCAGCAGCGACAGGGCGGCGAGGACAAACAGGCGCCTCATGCCAGCTGGCTCTTCCAATGGGCCAGCTGTTCGCGCACCCGCGCGGGCGCGGTGCCGCCCAGGCTCATGCGGGCGTTCACGGAGGACTCCAGCGACAGCACGGCATAGACGTCGCTGGTGATGCCCGGCTCGATCTTCCGCATCTCCTCCAGCGGCAGCGCGTCCAGCGTCAGGCCGCGCTCTTCCGCCGCCTTCACGATGGAGCCCGCGATGTGATGGGCCTCGCGGAAAGGCTTTTGCAGCACCCGCACCACCCAGTCGGCCAGGTCGGTGGCGGTGGGATAGCCCGCCTCGGCGGCGGCCTTCATGCGCGCCGGATTGGCGGTGAGGTCGGCCATCATCGCCGCCATCGCCGCGATGGAGATTTCCAGCGTGTCGGCGGCGTCGAACACCCGTTCCTTGTCTTCCTGCAGGTCGGTGCCATAGGTCAGCACCAGGCCCTTGACCACCGTGGCCAGCGCCACGAAGTCGCCCAGCACCCGGCCGGTCTTGCCCCGCACCAGTTCGGCGGCGTCGGGGTTGCGCTTCTGCGGCATGATGGAGGAGCCGGTGGTGAAGGCGTCCGACAGCTTCACGAATCCGAAGGCCTGGGTGGACCACTGCACCAGTTCGCCCGCCAGCCGCGACAGATGCACGGCGCAGATCGAACAGGCCGCCAGATATTCCAGCGCGAAGTCGCGGGCCGAGATGGCGTCCATCGAGTTGCGCATGGGCCGGGCGAAGCCCAGCGCCTTGGCGGTGGCGTCGCGGTCGATCGGGAAAGAGGTGCCCGCCAGCGCGGCGCTGCCCAGCGGCGACTCGTTCATCCGCTTGCGGGCGTCCTCGAACCGGGCGCGGTCGCGGCCGAACATCTCCACATAGGCCATCAGGTGATGGGCGAAGGTGACCGGCTGGGCCACCTGCATATGGGTGAAGCCCGGCAGGATGGTGTCCAGATGCTGGGCGGCCTGGGCGTGCAGGGCGCGCTGGAGTTCCAGCAGGCCGTCCTCGGCGCGGCTGCAGGCGGCGCGGACCCAGAGGCGGAAATCGGTCACCACCTGGTCGTTGCGCGAGCGGGCGGTGTGCAGCCGCCCGGCGGCGGGACCGATCAGTTCGGCCAGCCGCGCCTCGATGTTCAGATGGATGTCTTCCAGCTCGCGCTTGAAGACGAATTCGCCGGCGGCGATTTCCTTTTCCACCGCGTCCAGGCCGCCCAGGATCTTCTGGCCGTCATCCTTGGAGATGATTCCCTCGGCGGCCAACATGCGGCAATGGGCCCGGGAACCGGCGATATCTTCCGCCGCCAGCCGCTTGTCGAAACCGATCGACGGGGTAATCTCCCGCATGATCGCCGCGGGCCCGGATTCGAACCGCCCGCCCCACATCTTGTTGGTGCTCATCTTCTCACCCAAAGGCCGCCATGCAGAACAAGACCACGAAAATCCTGATCGTCGCGGTGGTCGCCGCCGCCGTGGCAATGGGGGTTCTATATGGGAAAGGCATGTTGAATGTCCATGAGTCCCTGGGTCCGCCCGCCAGCCTGAAGGGCCTGACGCTGCAGCAGGCCCCCCGGAACGCGCCCGCGGTGGCCTTCACGGACGGGGCGGGGGCCAGCCATGCCCTGGCCGATTACCGGGGCAAATATGTCCTGCTCAATCTCTGGGCCACCTGGTGCGCCCCCTGCGTGGCCGAGCTTCCGGCGCTGGCCCGTCTCCAGCGGCAGGCTCCCGGCATGACCGTGCTGGCGGTGGACGTCACGCGCGGCAGCACGCCGGAGACGGCCGCGGCCTTCCTCAAGAGCCATGACGCGGATGCCCTGAAGACCCTGGTGGACAGCCAGACGGTGATGATGCGCCAGTTCAAGGCTTTCTCGCTGCCCGTGACGCTGCTGATCGACCCGCAGGGCCGCATCATCGCCAAGGCGGAAGGCCCGGCCGAATGGGATGCGCCGGACGCGGTGGCCTATTTCCGCAAACTCACGGGTTGAAACGCGGGCCTTTTACGTCGTGGGTTCGTCGCGCGTGCTCACGGGCATTAAGCCCGCTCCGCGCGACGCTCCTGCCCACGCCGCAAAATCCCTCGCGACTGATGCATTCTACCGTGTGGGAACAGGATGTTCGCCGCGCCCCGGAGCGAAGGCGTAGCCTG
>CALDFO010000262.1 GCA_937942205.1 uncultured Alphaproteobacteria bacterium | reverse complement strand
CGCCCCACCACGTCGCCCATGAACAGCAGCGGGATCAGCACCGCGATCAGCGAGACGGTCAGCGAGACGATGGTGAAGCCGATCTCGCCCGCGCCCTTCATGGCGGCGGCGTAGGGCGCCTCGCCCTTTTCGATATAGCGCGTGATGTTCTCGATCATCACGATGGCGTCGTCCACCACGAAACCCGCCGAGATGGTCAGCGCCATCAGCGACAGGTTGTTGAGCGAATAGCCCAGCAGATACATGGCGGCGAAGGTGCCCACGATGGACAGCGGCACCGACAGCGACGGGATGAAGGTGGCCGGCAGGTTGCGCAGGAAGACATAGATGACCAGCACCACCAGCACGACCGCCAGCATCAGCTCGAACTGCACGTCGGCGACCGAGCTGCGGATGGTCTCGGTGCGGTCGGTCAGGGTGCGGATGTCCACCGAGGCGGGCAGCCCCGCCTTGATCGACGGCAGCAGCTCCTTGATGGAATCCACCACCGCGATCACATTGGCGCCGGGCTGGCGCTGCACATTGATCAGCACCGCCGGGGTATTGTCGGCCCAGCTTGCCAGTTTGTCGTTCTGCGCCCCGTCCACCACATTGGCGACGTCGCGCAGATAGACCGGCGCGCCGTTGCGGAAGGCCACCACGATGTCGCTGTAATCCTCGACGCTCTGAAGCTGGTCGTTGGAGTTGATGGTGTAGGACTGGAAGGCGCCGTCGAAGCTGCCCTTGGGCGAGTTGGAATTGTTGTTGGAGATGGTGGTGCGCAGATCGTCGATGTTCAGGCCCAGCGCCGCCAGTTTCTGCAGGTTGGCCTGCACCCGCACCGCGGGCCGCTGGCCGCCCGAAATGCTCACCAGGCCGACGCCGGAAAGCTGCGAAATCTTCTGGGCGATGCGGGTTTCCGACAGGTCCACGATCTGGGTGATGGGCAGGCTGCGCGACGACACCGCCAGGGTGATGACCGGCGCGTCGGCCGGATTGACCTTGGCGTAGATGGGCGGCGCGGGCAGCGAGGCGGGCAACAGGTTCGAGGCGGCGTTGATCGCCGCCTGGACCTGCTGTTCGGCGATGTCGAGACTGAGCGACAGGTCGAACTGCAGCGTCACCACCGAGGAACCGGCGGAGGACACCGACGACATTTCCTTCAGGCCCGGCATCTGGCCGAACTGGCGCTCCAGGGGCGCGGTGACCGAGGTGGTCATCACCTCCGGGCTGCCGCCCGGCAGGAAGGTCTGAACCTGGATGGTGGGGTAATCCACCTGCGGCAGCGCCGACAGCGGCAGGAATTTGTAGCCCGTCAGACCCACCAGCAGGATGGCGATCATGAACAGGGTGGTGGCGACGGGCCGCTGGATGAACGGCGCGGAGGGATTGGCGGCCGCAGTATTGGCGCCTGGGCCTTCGGGCGTGTGCCCGGTCACGGCATCACTCACCGGCCCGGCCCGCCGCCGCCGGGGCCACGGCGGCCGCCGCCCGCCTGGCGCATCTGCGACAGGGCGCGGCCGCAATCGGCGCTGAGCTGGTCGCGGCCACGGAACAGGCACATCCGCATCTCGCGGCCGGTGGCCCCGGCGCAGAGCTTGGCGACGTCACTCTTGCACGAGGTGTTCAGCGCCTCTTCCAGCTGGGCGCGGCGCGCGGCGCGCACCGCCTCCTCCTGGCCGCCGCCCGACGGCGCGGCGATCTTGGCGTCGGGATTGGCGGGAATTTCCACATCGGCGCCGTCGCGCAGGCGGTCGGCGCCGTCCACCACCACCGTGTCGCCCGGCGCCAGGCCGGACAGAACCTGCATCTTGTCGCCGTCCTGGATGCCGACCTGCACCGTGCGCTGGACCACGGTCTTGTCCGGGCGCACCACGAAGACATAGGTGCCGTCGGCGCCGCGCTGCACGGCGGGCACCGGCACGGTGGTCTGGTCGTGCAGGGTATTGACCAGCAGGCGCACATTGACGAACTGGGCCGGGAACAGCTTGAGATCGGTATTCTCGAACATCGCCCGCAGCTTCACCGAGCCGGTGGCGGGGTCCACCACATTGTCCACCGTCGCCAGCGTACCGCTGGTGATCTTGGTGGTCTGGCTGCGGTCATACACATCCACCGGCAGCACCGCCCCGGCCTGCACGCGCGCGGTGACGGCGCGGACATTGTCCTCGGGAATGGTGAACAGCACCGACATGGGCTGAAGCTGCGTCACCACCACGATGCCGGTCGCCTGGCCCGCCGAGACGATATTGCCGATATCCACCTGGCGCAGGCCGACGCGGCCGTCCACCGGCGACACGACGCTGGTATAGCCCAGATTGATGCGGGCGGTTTCCACCGCCGCCTGGTCGGAGACGATGACGCCTTGGCTGGATTTGACGGTGGCTTCCTGGGTGGAGACCTGCTGCGCGGCAATGGCGTTCTGCGCCTGCAGATCCCGGTAGCGCTTCAGGTCCAGTTGCGCATTGGCCAGGGTGGCGGTGTCGCGGGCGAGCTGGCCGCGCGCCTGGTCGAGCGCCGCCTGATAGGGGCGCGGATCGATCTGGGCCAGCACGTCGCCCGCCTTGACCATCTGGCCTTCGGTGAAATTAAGTTTGATTAACATGCCGCCCACCTGCGGCCGCACCGTGGCGGTGGCCAGCGGCGTCACCGTGCCCAGGGCGTTGAGGACGATATTGACGTCGCCTTTCTGGACGGTGGCGACGCCCACCGGCTGGGCGCCCTGGTTCATCAGGCCGCGGCGCTGGCCGGTGCTGGAGGGATAGATCGCCCAGATCAGCAGCGCCAGCAGGCCCAGGCCCACCGCGAACCACACCACCCGCGACAGGCGGGGATTGGCCGCGCTCCAGCGCTTGACGCCCGTCCAGGCGCGCGCCATCCGTCCAATGGGCTGCCCAGTGGGTCGCCCAGCATCGGGCGCCGGCTCGCGATGCTCGAAGTCGCCGGGGGCACGATCAATATTCATCCGGATATCCGTGTCACAAAAGCGCCGAAATGGCGGGCAAAGCTGGTTGGAACTGAATAAGGCACCGCCCAGATGAACGGTGCATGAATGTATAGCTGCAACGCTTGGCCGCTTATATAGCCGCTGCGTCGCGGCGGGAATTTGTCAAAACTGTCCTGGCCCGGCATCGCCCGGCCGGGGCGTCGTTCGGACCGGAGCCGGGGTGGCGCTCTGGTGCGGGAGCGGCAATCACGCTATGTCGCCCTCCCCAGCGGGCGCGGCCCGGCAAGCAGGACAGGCGCACGTGTTTCCCGATTTCGTTCAATGGTTGATCCACGATGCGCGAATCTGGGTCGTCGATACGGCGCGGGCCCATCCCTACTGGATATTTCCCCTGGCCTTTGTGATCGCCTTTTCGGAGTCCTTCATCGGCCTGTCCATCATCGTGCCGGGCACGATCCTGCTGATCGCCCTGGGCGGGGTGATCGGGGTCAGCCACCTGGCCCTGCTGCCCGGCTGGGCGGGCACCCTGATGGGGTCGATGGTGGGCGACTGGATCTCCTGGTGGCTGGGCTTCCATTACCATCACAAGATCGTGCATTTCCGGCTGTTCCGGCAGTTCGAAGCCCATATCGAAAAAACCCTGCAACTGTTCCGCCGCTGGGGCACCTGGGGGATCATCATCGGCCGCTTCATGGGGCCGCTGCGTGGCGTGGTGCCCCTGGTGTCGGGCATGTCCGAGATGTCCTTCTGGCGCTTCACTCTGATCAATACCGTCGCCGCCGGGCTCTGGGCGTATGTCCTGCTGGCCCCGGGCGCCGAGATCCTGCGCCGGATCGTTCCATAAGTATCTGATATAAAACGGTTTTACTTTCGGCCCCAAATCGGGACCGATCCGGGCAGGCCGGGCCGTGACAAGCCCATAACGGGCCATTCCGGCCCGGTTCCGTGCCAGAACGGCGCGGAATCCGCCGCTTTTTGCTGGCCCGGCTCCTGCAACACCCCGTCCGAAGCCAAGTCGCAAGGCTGGACACAGTGGGTACCCAGGACAGCTCCCAAATCGTGATGCAGGCGGTTTTTCCCGCCTTTGACGGCCTTTGCCTGACCACGCCGGAGACCGCCGCCGAGGCGGCCGAAGCCTTCGACGCCAAGCGGGCGCTGGATATCGCCGCCGCCCTGGCCCTGATCGTGCTGCTGTGCCCGCTGCTGGCGCTGGTGACCCTGGCCATCATGGCCGAGAGCCGGGGCCCGGTGATTTTCTGTCAGCGCCGCACCGGGCTGAACGGCAAAACCTTCGGCATCTTCAAATTCCGCTCCATGCGGGTGCTGGAAGACGGCGCCGAGGTCGTGCAGGCCCGCCAGGGCGACGCCCGCATCACCCGCGTGGGCCGCCTGATCCGCAAGCTGTCCATCGACGAGCTGCCCCAGCTTTTCAACGTCCTGTCCGGCGACATGGCGCTGGTCGGCCCGCGTCCCCATGCCGTGGCGCATGACGAACAGTACGGCGCGGCCATCGCCAACTATGCCACCCGCTTCCAGGTCAAGCCGGGCATCACCGGCTGGGCGCAGGTGAACGGCGCGCGCGGCGCCACCCCCACCCTGGACATCATGCAGGCCCGCATCGACCTGGACGCCTGGTATGTCGCCAACCACAGCCTGGCGCTGGACCTGAAAATCCTGGCCCGCACGCCGCTGGCGGTCCTCAACATGCGGAACGCCCTTTGATGCACGCCGCCGTCGCCCTGCCCCACACCCATCAGGCGCCTGCCGCGCCCGTGCTGTCCGCCGCCAATGATTCCTGGGGCGAAGTGACGGTGGGCGGCCTTCGGACCGCCTGCGTCAGCCGCGACGGCCTGGCCCAGCAGATGCTGCTGGACTGCCTGGACGCGCGCGACAATCCCGCCGCCAGGCCCAAGCTGGTCTTCGCCTCCAACGGCCATGCCATCGCCCTGGCGGCGCAGGACGAAGCCTTCCGCTTCACCTTCGAGCAGGCCGACATCATCCATGCCGACGGCCAGGCCGCCGTCTTCGCCGCGCGCCTTCTCACCCGTACCCCGATCCCCGAACGCAGCGCCACCACCGACTTCATCCATGACGCGGCAAGGATCGCCGCGCAGCATGGCTTGCGCTTTTTCCTGCTGGGCGCCACCGAGGAGGCCAATGCCGAAACCGCCCGCGTGCTGCGCGAAACCTATCCCGGCCTGCAGATCGTGGGCCGCCGCCACGGCTATTTCGGCCGGGACGAGGAAGACGAGTTGTGCGACGAGATCAACCTGACCCTGCCGGACGTGATCTGGGTCGGTCTGTCGGTGCCGCTGGAATATGAATTCGCCGTCCGCAACAAGACGCGCCTGCGCGCCGGCTGGCTGGTGACCTGCGGCGGCTGCTTCAACTTCGTCACCGGCGCCTACAAACGGGCCCCGCACTGGATGCAGGCCGCCGGGCTGGAATGGCTGTTCCGCCTAGTCCGCGAGCCCAAAAGGCTGTTCTGGCGCTATGCCGTGACCAACCCACTGGCGATTTTTTTACTTTTGACCCGTACCAATGCAGGCCGCCCCGAGGCGCGCCCGGCCGGCGGAGCGTTCCGCGCCGCTTGAAGGATCACCCATGTCCCTGCCCATGGACAGCAGCATTGCCGTGGCGCCCGCCGGACGCCTGGACCGCCTGCTGGCCACGGTAGGGCGCTATGTCCTGTCCGCCTCCGGCCCGGTGGCCACCTCCGGCGCGCATTTCCTGATCTCGCTGGTCTTCGTCCGCGACATGGTCGCGGACCAGATCGGCCTGTTCTCCTTTGTCATGGTGATCGTGCCTTTCTGCATGAGCATGATCGCCGCCGGCCTGTCGCTGCCCATCACCCGCAGCCTGGACAGCGACGGGGTGCCCGACATGCGCATCGTGGCGACCTCACTGAAGATGAATCTGCTG
>CALDFO010000261.1 GCA_937942205.1 uncultured Alphaproteobacteria bacterium | reverse complement strand
CCCGCCAAGCTGCCGTCGTCTTCTGGATTAAGCTATTGAATTAGCTGTTTATTCGTGCCCCGGCGCGAGTCACCCCGGCGGTGCGGCTGCCAGTTAGCATGGGCCACAACGGCGATGCAATAATGACGCTCACGCCATGCTGTCGCGGCCGCGAAGCCTAGAGGGCGTGCAGAAACCGGGACAACCGGAATTGCCCCAGCCAGTCGTGCACCGAATGGACGGCGAGAAAGTCGTAGGAGCCGACCACCATCTCGGCGCGCCCCATCAAATTCTCCACCGGCACCATGCCGACACCGCCTTCGGCGAGGGGGACGCGGCTGTCCAGCGAGTTGTCGCGGTTGTCGCCCATCACGAAGACATGACCGGACGGAACGGTGCGTGTGGCCATGGTGTCCAGGGGGCCGTTCGCCTGCCATTTGAAGATCGGGTGGCGGGCGCCGCCCGGCAGTTCCTCGATGAACTGGGCCACCGGCGCCTTGCTGCCGTCGTGATTTTCCACCTGCCCAAGCCCCGCGGGCGTCAGGGGCAGGGCCGCGCCATTGATGACCAGCCGCCCGGCGCGCATGGCGATGCGGTCCCCCGGCAGCCCGATCACGCGCTTGACCAGTGTGACGCGCGGGTTGCCCGGCGCGCGGAAAACCACCACATCGCCGTGCCGGGGCATGGCTCCGAACAGCCGGGCCTGCGAGGCCGGACCCAGGCCATAGGGCAGGGACCAGCGGCTGAAGCCATAGGGATATTTGCTGGCGATGAAGGCGTCGCCGATCCGCAGGGTCGGCTCCATGGAGCCGGAGGGGACATAGAAGGGCTGGGCGATGGCGGTGGTGGCGCAGGCCATCAGGACGGCCACCAGCGCCGGTTCCGCCAATCTCTTGAGAACCTGGCCCTTGAGAAAACGCCGGATTGTCTGCCGCATGGGCCGAGTTTGGCGCAATTGTGCGGTTTTTCAACCTGTTTCCGGGCCGTTTCCGGGGCTCCTTTTTCCGGCCCACGCCTTGACCCCATGCGGGCGAGGGGCGATATGCCGGGCATGATTGAACTGTCCCAGGAATTCAGCTTCGACGCCGCCCATTTCCTGGACGGCGCGCCGGAATACCGCCGGATGCACGGCCATTCCTTTTATGCCGAGGTGACGCTGCGCGGCGAGCCGGACCCCGAAACGGGCTTCCTGCGCGACCTGGGCGAGGTGGACCGCGCCCTGAAGGCGATCCGCGAGATGCTGGACCACCGGCTGCTCAACGAGGTGGAGGGGCTGGGCAAGCCCACGCTGGAAAATCTCGCAAAGTTCATCTTTGACCGCGCCCGTACCACGCTGCCGGAAGTGGCGCGGGTCAAGCTGCGCCGCCCGTCCTATGGACAGACCTGCACTTATCAGGAGGCTTGATCCTCACCCTTCGACAGGCTCAGGGTGAGGATGGAAGGTTTCCTCATGCTGAGCCTGTCGAAGCATGAGGCGAGGTGACCATGACGAAAAAGCTCACCCAGTTGGGCAAACAGGTGGCGCAGCCCGCATCGCCCGACAAGGCGGTGCTGGAGGCGGTACCCAACCCGCATCCGGGCAGCGATTATGTGGTGCGTTTCACCGCGCCGGAATTCACCAGCCTTTGCCCGATCACCGGCCAGCCCGATTTCGCCCATTTCGTGATCGACTATGTGCCGGGCAAGGCCATCGTGGAATCCAAGTCGCTCAAGCTGTTCCTGGGCAGCTTCCGCAATGTCGGCGCCTTCCATGAGGATTGCTCGCTGACCATCGGCAAGCGCATCCAGGCCGCGATCAAGCCGCGCTTCATCCGGGTGGCGGGCTATTGGTATCCGCGCGGCGGAATGCCGATCGACATCTTCTGGCAGGACGGCAAGTTGCCCAAGGGCGTCTGGCTGCCCGATCCGGGTGTCGCGCCCTATCGCGGCCGCGGCTGAACTCCGTCTCGACGTCAATTCCGAAACGGCCGCATTCGCGTATCCGTGCGTTGTGAACGCATGACGACCGTGCGGCGGGCGGGCGCGATGAAAGGAAGGAAAAGAGTGGCTCCCCGGGCAAGATTCGAACTTGCGGCCAACCGGTTAACAGCCGATTGCTCTACCACTGAGCTACCGAGGATCAGCACTCTTGGAGGGGCGCTATCTACCCGCTCTGTTTTACCATGACTACAGAAAACTTCTAAAAGATGAAAATATTTCCTTGGACCTGCAAAGGGATGCTGGGCAGGGCGGCTGCGGTGGCCGTGCGGGCGAAGGGCGGGCGGACGCCATGACCAGAAAGCACAGCGCCCGGCTGGGGAAATACCGCATTCCCTTGCCGGGTTCCGCGATCCTGCGCATCACCATCGGCGTATTGCTGGTGCTGGGCGGTTGCCTGGGCTTCCTGCCGGTGCTGGGATTCTGGATGGCGCCGCTGGGACTGGTGGTGCTGTCCATCGACCTGCCTTTCGCGCGCCGCTGGCGGCGCCGGGCCGAGGTCTGGTGGGGCAACCGCAGGCAGGCGCGCCGCCGCCATAAAAGCCGCCACAATAAAAAAAGAGGCCGGGAATGATCCCGGCCCCAAGGCGTTGGGTAATGGTGGGGTGTCTTCAAGGAAGACGCGGAGAGGATGCCCCCAAAAGGGTTAACAAGGCATTAACCGTAAGGCCGCAAAGCGAGATTCGTCCAAAAAGCAGCCAGCGGCCCGCCGGGACCGCTGGCTGATTCGTCCGGAGATGCGAAAACTACTTGGGAACGGGCAGGGCGGTGCCCTTGTCGGCGCTGCGTTCCGGCACCCAGATGGTGTTGCCTGCGGGCTGCACGCCGGTGGGCTGCTGCAAGCCCTCCTTGAACACGGTCACTTTGGCGGTATCGCCGGTGATGGTGAGGTAGTGGACCTTGCCGCTGCCGTTTTCGGCGACATAGAGGCGGCCGCCATGCTCGCGCATTCCGTCGGGCTTCGTCACCAGCTTGTCCATGAAGATCTCGACCGGGGTGGCCTTGCCGTTGGCGTCGAAATCGATGCGGTAGAGATTGCCCGCGAACACGGTGTTCACATAGAGCTTGCCGTTCAGGAAGGCGATGCCGTCGATGCCGTACATCAGGCGGAAATTGTCCAGCACGGTGGTGCCTTCGGTACCGCCCTTCTTCACATGGTGCAGACGGCCGGTGAAGGTGTCGGTGACATAGAGCGAGCCGTCGGCCGCCACCACCATGTCGTTGCACAGACTGGTCGCTCCCGGCAGGCTCCAGCGCGATTTGGGCTTGCCGCTGGCCAGGTCGAAGCCGCGCAAGCTGGCCTTGCGGCCTTCGGTGGGGGTGCCGTTGTCGATCTGGCAGGCCCACAGCGTGTTGCTGCCCGGATCGGCCAGCACGCCCAGGAAGGTGGCCTGGGGGAATTCCTTGCTCACATCGACCCAGACGGTGGCGGCGCCGCCTGGCTTGGCGCGGTAGAGGCGTGGCTGGCTGGCGCTGCCCAGGATCACATCGCCATTGGGGGCGACGGTCAGGCTTTCGGGCTGGGCGCCCTTTGGGGTGGTGACATCGGCCTGGGCGGCGCTGGCCGAGGCCAGCAGCGCGGCGGCCGCCAGGGTGGAAAGCAGCGTGCAAACCAGGCGCATGGAAAACTCCCTCCGTTGTTTTGGAGAACTCTATATCAGCGATTGGGGATTTTTTGTGGAGGCCACGCCCGGAATTGAACCGGGGTTCACGGATTTGCAATCCGCTGCGTCACCACTCCGCCACGTGGCCTCACTTACAAAATCCTGGCGCGGACGCATGTCCGGCCGGGGCAAAATCCTGGCGCGGACGCGATGTCCGGCCGGGCGGCCCGGGGCTATAACAGATGGACGGGCGCCGCCACAACAGGATGCAAAACGTCCCGTTGTCGGGCGGGGGTCCGAACGCCTATAAGCCAAGGCTGATTTGCCAGATATCTCCACCAGGATTCCCGGGGACTTTCGATGTTCGACACCGCGCGCTTCAACATGGTCGAGGCCCAGATACGCACTTCCCATGTGACCGATCCGCGTATCCATGCCGCGATGGGGGCGGTGGCGCGGGAGTTGTTCGTTCCCCGGGCCGCCAGGGCCCTGGCCTATGCCGATGTGCCGGTGGCGGTGGCGCCCGGCCGCTATCTGCTGGACCCCCGCAGTTTCGCCAAGCTGCTGCAGCTGGCCGCCATCCAGGCCGACGACCGGGTTCTGGATGTGGCCTGCGGCACGGGCTATTCGGCGGCGGTGCTGGCGCGCCTGGCCGCCGAGGTCGTGGCGCTGGAGCAGGATGCCGATTTGGTGCGTGTTGCCAGTGAGTTGCTGGCCAATGCTGTAGGCAAGGTTGAAGTGGTGCAGGGCGGCCTGATCGAGGGCGTGCGGGGCCAGGCGCCGTTCAATGTTATCTTTGTCAACGGAGCCATTGAGCAGGTGCCGGATACGCTGCTGGGCCAGTTGGCCGAAGGCGGACGGCTGGTGACCATGATGCGGCTGGAGGGCCAGTGCCGCGCCTGGCTGTTCCTCAAGGAAAACGGCCAGATCGGCCGCCGCCCGGACTTCGACGCCGATGTGCCGCTGCTGGCGGGCTTCCGCAAGGCGATGGGCTTTGTTTTCTAAGGCTTTGGCCTGTTAACTATATCTTTGCGGTCGGGACGGCACTGTCCTAGGCTGAAACCAGCCGCCAGGGCCTGGCGGAGCCTCGGAGCTGCCGATGTCGAACCCCCAGCATGAA
>CALDFO010000260.1 GCA_937942205.1 uncultured Alphaproteobacteria bacterium | reverse complement strand
CGAGCAGGCCGATCATGTTTTCGCCGGTGTCGCCGGGGGGGCGGGCGGCGTCGGTGTAATACTTGCGGAACGGCCGCTCGGTGATGTTGCCGTAATAGCCCTTCAGCTTCTGCTTGGCCTGAAGCTGGGTGCCTTAGTCGCTGAGCTTGTTGGCGCGGCGCTGGCCGTGCTGGCCGGGGCCATAGGAGCGCTTGTTGACCGGGCTCTTGGGACGGCCCCAGAGATTTTCGCCGACGCGGCGGTCGAGCTTGTACTTGGAATTGGCGCGCTTGCTCATAGGTCTTCTTTCGTGAATTTCGGCCCGGGCTTTGCCCCGGAAGGCGCGCACTTATACGGATGGATTTGGGCCTGTCAAATACCTGCAACCAAAGGTTTAGTATGAGATTCCTAGCGCAATATTTACAAAGGCTTAGGCCGATACGCCGCGCGGTCCAAACAGAATCACCGCCATGCCCAGCAGGCAGATCGCGGCTCCGGCCAGGTCCCAGCGGTCGGGCGCATGGCCCTCCACCCACCAGCCCCAGGCCAGCGCGGCGGCGATATAGACCCCGCCATAGGCGGCATAGGCCCGGCCCGCCAGCGGGCTTTCGATCTGAGTCAGCATCCAGGCGAACGCCGCCAGCGACAGCAGGCCCGGCGCCAGCCACAACACCGATTTGCCCAGCTTCCACCAGGCCCAGAAGGCAAAACAGCCGGCGATCTCCAACAGCGCCGCCGCCGCCATCGCGCCCAACGAAATCATGCCCGCCTCCCTTGCCCCGGCATCCTGCAACGAATGCTTCCGGGCACCAACCGCTTGACGCCCGCCGCCACCGCCCTAGT
The DNA here is from genome assembly GCA_937942205.1 of uncultured Alphaproteobacteria bacterium. Classification (GTDB taxonomy): domain Bacteria; phylum Pseudomonadota; class Alphaproteobacteria; order Micropepsales; family Micropepsaceae; genus Rhizomicrobium. Next base: position 3,560 of record CALDFO010000260.1, on the reverse strand, counting down.
TTCGCATCGGTATTGCGACGCGCCCGCCGGGTGCGTTCTGGCCCCGTGGCGGAATGGTAGACGCACCGGACTTAAAAGTCCGGTCGGGTTAGGGTATAGCTCGGGGGTACGCGGGCGTGGCGGAATGGTAGACGCACCGGACTTAAGCAATTGAGTGCCCGGCGAGAAATCGCCGGAGTAGAACTGCCCAAATTCGGGGAAACCTTCACTGGCAATCCCGAGCCAAGCCCGGTAACGGGAAGGTGTAGAGACTAGACGGGCAGCACCTAACGCGGCGACGCCATGGTGAAGGGATAGTCCAGACCACGAACGCCCGTCATGGGCGGCGGCGAAAGCCGAAGTGGTATGAAAATCCGTTGGGCCGCAAGGCCTGTGTCGGTTCAAGTCCGACCGCCCGCACCATGCTTACGGCGTTGATCGGCGCCATCTCCAAAGCACACTGGCTACCGCCTGTTCGCACGCGCCGGGCGGCGCATGGTGGCAATGCTCTATCCCGCGGCTTTGCCGCAAATTGCAGCCGCGAAAGTGTAACCAGGTTCATCTTCAATTCCCTATATGCACGATCGGACTAGCGGGCCGGGCTTGGTGCGCGGGCGAGAAAAATAACTGATAAAGCGCAAAGAGGACGAGCGCCTTCAGTCCCAGAAAGATCCGAATCTCGCGTCGCAGAACCATCGGAAACATCCGCCTTCACCTCGAAACGGGATCAGCCGACCCAAACTGCTCGAATGCGCCCAGCGCGTCGGCGGCATACATCAGCGACGGGCCGCCGCCCATATAGATGGCCATGCCCAGCGCCTCCTCGACTTCGTCCCGGGTGGCGCCGAGCATGACCAGCGCCTCCGTGTGGAAGCCGATGCACCCATCGCAGCGGGTAGCGACGCCGATGGCCAGCGCGATCAACTCCTTGGTCTTCTTGTCCAAGGCCTGGCTCCGGGTGGCCGCTTGCGCCATGGCTGAGAAGCCCTGCATGGTCTCAGGGATATCCCGCCGCAGGGTCTTCAGGTTGGCGGAAATGTTCGCCGTGATCTGACGGTAATCTTTCATGGATTATTTGAAGGCGTTGCCCGCTTTCAATCCCAGCTTGCGGAAAATGATGGCGGCCGGGCAGAAGCCGGTAAACGCCGCCTGGATCATGTTGGCGCCGGCAAAGGCGCTGAGCAGCAGCCACCACGGGCTGTGGTAATGCGCCAACACCAGCCCGGCGAGCACCACCAGACCCGCGAAAGCCAAAACCGCCTTGTCGATATTCATCTGTCGCTCCTTTCAGCGCGCTCGGGTCAGGCGCTTGATGCCAAGCCCTTCCATGATGATCCGCTCGTAGAAGGGTTCGCTCTCGCCCTTGCGAATTTTCCGGATAAAGTATTTCTCGAACGCAATCTTAGCGTAATGCACCCATCTTCCCTGCGCCGACCAGTTCAGGTTGCGCGGGGGAATTTGCGGCTCGGCGACGAAGGCCACGCCGCCGTCGCCGAAATCGGCCAGGCAGACAGCATTCCAGCTGCCTTGGGCCGACGGCTCCTGACCATGCATCAGTGACCCGATATTCTTCGCCGTGGCAGTCACCATGGACTCGATCATGAAACCGGTCTTGGGCACGCCCACCGGCACCGGCGTGGGCCCGACCGGGGGAATTGCAACACCGACACCGACACCGAAGACATTGGGGAATTTGGGATTGCGCTGGTGCTTGTCCACCAGGATGAAACCGCGTGGATTGGTCAGGCCGTCGATGCCACGCACGGCGGTAACGCCGCGAAATGCCGGCAGCATCATTGAATAGCCGAAGGGCAAAACATGGGTCATCTTGACGGAACCGTCATCGGCGACTTCCTCGACCGTCATTTTTCCCTGCTCCACGTGATGAACGCGGGCATTGGTGATGAACTTGATGTGCCGGTTGCGCATCTGACTTTCGAGAAGCCCTTTGGTGTCGCCTACGCCGTCAAGGCCCAGATGGCCGATATAGGGTTCAGAGGTCACGAAGGTCATCGGCACCTTGTCGCGGATTTTCCGCTTGCGCAATTCGGTGTCCAGAATGAAGGCGAACTCGTAGGCAGGCCCGAAACAGGATGCGCCCTGCACTGCACCCACGATCACGGGACCGGGATTTGCGGCGAAACTGTCCAGCATCTCGAATGCCTTTTCGGCATGATCGACATGGCACACGGATTGGGTGAAGCCGTTCGGGCCCAGACCGGGAATTTCGTCGAAGGCAAGCTCAGGTCCCGTTGCGATGACCAGATAGTCATAAGGCACGCTTGCGCCATCGATCAGTTCGACACGATTCTCGGCAGGATGGACGCGCGCGGCGCCCTGGCCCAGATAGGTGATGCCCTTCTTCGCCATCACGCCGGCGATGTCGATTTCCACCTCGTCCCGATCGCGCCAGCCGACCGCGACCCAGGGGTTGGACGGGACGAAATGATAGCGCGATCCCTGCCCGATTACCGTCAGCGTATCGCCCTTGCCCAGTTCGGCCTTGAGTTCATAGGCCATGAGCGTGCCACCCAAGCCGGCACCCAGCACGACAATGTTCGCCATCTTTTTCCTCCAGCCTTCCTTATGCCTGCCGGATGCGGTTCGGCCTTGATCCGGAGCAAAGCCAGGGGCTCAAAAGGAGCATCTTCTGCAAGTCAGGCGCTTGACTATATATACATTTCTTCGTATATACGCAACTATGAAAATACAGAATTCCGAAACAGACAAGATGCGAACTCAGGCCGCGGCCGCCGAGGAGATGCTGAAGGCCCTGGCCAACCGCCATCGGCTCATGATCCTTTGCCAGCTCAATAGCGGGGAAAGTTCGGTTGGCGACCTGGCAACCATGCTGGGCGTGCGCGATTCCACCGTGTCCCAGCACCTGGCACTGCTGCGCAAGGATGGATTGGTCGCCACGCGGCGCGATGGCCAGACCATCTGGTATGCGCTTGCCAGCGAGCCGGTGCGCCGCCTCGTCAGCACGCTCTATGACATTTACTGCGGTCCGCAGGCCGTCTGCGCCGCGCCCAAAAGCAACAAGAAGGGAGCCCGCCGTGCCCGGTAAAATGGAAGACCTGACGCCAGCCCAGGTAGCCCGCAAGCTTGCCGCCCACGAGATCATGCTGATCGACGTGCGTGAGCCCGACGAGTTCGCCGTGGAGCGCATTCATGGGGCCCTGCTCTATCCCCTTTCTACTTTCGACCCCGCGGCGCTCCCGGCCGATTTGCCCATCGTCTTCCAGTGCGGTTCCGGCATGCGCTCGGCAAAGGCGATGGCGGTAGCCGGCAAGGCAGGCATCCAGGTCGCCGGGCATCTGGTGGGCGGCATCAATGCCTGGAAGCAGGCCGGCCTCCCCGTTGCTTCCACAGACCCCGCAACAGGGAAGCTGCGCGGATAGCGCCAGCTCACGACCATGAAATTGCTCGCAGCCATACTGGCCTTCTTCGGCTTCGGCACCCCGGCTGTTCATCAGGCCCCACCGCCCCCACCGCCGACCTGGCTTGTGCGGGCCACGCCCATATCGGACGAAAAGGCGGTTTTCGCCACCGTCCAGTCCACCTATACGGTGCCGGCGCGC
>CALDFO010000259.1 GCA_937942205.1 uncultured Alphaproteobacteria bacterium | reverse complement strand
CGCGGAAGCCCGCATAGCCGCCGTAAAAGCCTTCATCCACCACCGCCTCGACATGGCTTTCGGGGATTTCGGTGACAAAGCGCGAGGGCAGGGCGCTCTGCCAGGAACCATGCACCCGGCGGTTGGCGGCCATGGAGATTCGGGCGCGCTGGCGGGCGCGGGTGATGCCGACATAGGCCAGCCGCCGTTCCTCCTCCAGCCCGGCCAGGCCGTTCTCGTCCATGCTGCGCTGGCTGGGAAACAGGCCTTCCTCCCAGCCCGGCAGGAAGACGGTGTCGAACTCCAGCCCCTTGGCGGCGTGCAGGGTCATCAGGTTGATGCGGTCGCCGGATTCGTCCTGGGCGATCTCCATCACCAGGCTGACATGCTCCAGGAAGGCGGCGAGACTTTCAAAGCCCTCCATCGAACGGACGAATTCCTTGAGGTTGTCCAGCCGTCCCGGTGCTTCCGCCGACTTGTCGGCCTTGAGCATGTCGGTATAGCCGCTTTCGTCCAGCACCATCTCGGCCAGTTCGGTATGGGGCAGCACGCGCGCGGTCTCAGCCCAGCGCGCGAAACTGGCGGCCAGTTCGCGCAAGCTGCCGCGCGCCTTGGGCGGCAGTTCGTCGGTCTCGGTGATTTCGCGCGCCGCCGCCAGCAGCGGCAGGGCACGGGCGCGGGCATAGGCATGGAGCGTCGCCACGCTGGCGTCGCCGATGCCGCGCTTGGGCTTGTTGACGATGCGCTCGAAGGCCAGGTCGTCATCGCCCTGGGCGATCAGGCGCAGATAGGCCATGGCGTCGCGGATTTCCTGGCGCTCATAAAAGCGCGGGCCGCCGATCACGCGATAGGGCAGCCCCAGGCTGATGAAACGGTCTTCAAATTCGCGCATCTGGAAGGAGGCGCGCACCAGGATCGCCATCTGGGCAAAGGCATGGCCCCGGCGATGCAGGTCTTCGGCCTCGGAGGCGACGTTGCGGGCTTCCTCCTCGGCGTCCCACACGCCCTGTACCTTGATCTTTTCGCCTTCATTGCCTTCGGTCCACAGTGTCTTGCCCAGCCGCCCCTTGTTGGCGGCGATCAGGCCCGAAGCCGCGCCCAGGATGGCCGAGGTGCTGCGGTAATTGCGTTCCAGCCGGATCACCCGCGCGCCGGGAAAGTCGCGCTCGAAACGCAGGATGTTCTCCACCTCCGCGCCGCGCCAGCCATAGATGCTCTGGTCGTCGTCGCCCACCACGCAGATGTTCTGATCGCCGCCTCGGGCCAAAAGGTTCAGCCACAGATACTGCACCACATTGGTGTCCTGATATTCGTCCACCAGCATGTAGCGGAAGCGGTCGCGGTAATCGGCCAGGATGTCGGGATGGGTCTTGAGGATGTGCAGCGTCTCCAGCAGCAGATCGCCGAAATCCGCCGCGTTCAGCGCCTTGAGCCGTTCCTGATACTGGCGGTAGAGCGACTTGCCTTTTCCAAACGCATAGGCCTGCGCCTCGCCCTCGCCGACCTCGTCGGGCCGCTGACCCTTGTTCTTCCAGCCGTCGATCTACGCGGCCAGGGCGCGGGCGGGCCAACGCTTTTCGTCCACGCCTTCGGCCTCGATCAACTGCTTGTGCAGGAGCAGCT
>CALDFO010000258.1 GCA_937942205.1 uncultured Alphaproteobacteria bacterium | reverse complement strand
GATGTTCATGAAATTGTTGGTGTCGATCACGGCGGGATGGTTGCCGGGCGTGGGCGGCCGTTTCACGAAATCGCCCCAGAAATCCACATAGGGCTTGTTGGCCTCGGTATAGGGATCGGGGCCGGTGCGATAGCTGACCCTGATGTATTCCTTGCCCGGCGCGGTGGGGGCGGCGGCGTTGCCCTCCGCCGGATAGAGCGGGGTGCGGCCGCTGCGCGTGACCTCGAAACGCAGGCTGGGTTCGCTGCCGACGGTCTCCAGGGAATAGGGCGTGCGGAACGGCGCCTGGACCAGGAACCCCTTGCCCGCCACGAAGGGCTGCTGGCCCTGGATGGTGAAACGCACCTGACCGGCGGCGATGTACCAGAAGACGCGGTCGTCGGCCCAGAATTGGGTCTTGGTCTTTTCGCCCGGCGCCATCTGGATATAGGCGCCGGTATAATCCTGGTCCTTCACGATGGTCTGGTGCCAGCTCTTTTGGCCCTTATGGGCGGCGACGATCTCGGACAGCCGCCAGATCGGCTTGTTGGGCGCGTTCCAGGCGGTCATCGGCACGGGGCGAGGGGCCCAGGCATAGAGGATGCCGTCCTGGGCGGAGGCCGGGATGGCGGCGAGGGCGAGGACGGCGGCGCCCATCCAGGTCAGTTTGCGTGAAGACATCATGACGATTCCCCCAGGGCGTGTTTGTTTGGCGGCAAACATGGCGCGGCGGGTTCCCGAAGGCAATCTGTCCGTCACAATCGGAAGGCCGCTTCCGGCGGCGCGGCGGCGGGTGTATCATGCGCGGGCTTTCTCCAAGGAGACAGCGCATGAAAGGTCGTTCTTTCCTTGCCATCGTTGGTGTCATCGCCGGCGGCGCGCTGACGGCGCATCCGGCCTGGGGCCAGACCATCGTGTCACGCGGCGTCGGCCTGGCGCATGACTGTTTCATCTATGCCAAGGCGGGCAACCAGCCGCGCGACGGCATCACGGTCTGCAACGAGGCGCTCAAGCGTGAAATGCTGTCGGTCAAGGACCGCGCCGCCACCCATGACAATCGCGGCGTGATGCTCAATGCCCTGGGCCAGATGGACAATGCCAGCTGGGATTTCAACGAAAGCATCCGGCTGGACCCCAGCCTGGGCGATCCGCATGTCAATCTGGGTGTGGTGCTGATCCGCAAGGGGCGTCACCAGGAGGCGCTGGACAGCATCAACCGGGGTCTGGCGTTGGGCATGTCCTTTCCCCATATCGGTTATTTCGACCGCGGCGTGGCCTATGAGATGATGGGCCAGTTCCGCGAGGCCTATTACGACTACAAGAAGGTGCTGGAACTGGACCCGAATTACGCGCCGGCCATCGAGCGGCTGAAATACTTCACCGTGACGCGGGCGCCGGCCAAGAGCTGAACTTGGGCGGTACACCGTTGCGCACACGCTCCCGCACGCGGATAAGCGCACGACCAATCTTCGCTTCCGGGAACGGGACGCCGGGCCTGTTAGGCGGCCTGTCCACCGCCGGTCTCGGCCGCATTCCAATATAGGTTTATAATAATTTCCCATAATATTACTTATACGAAAAATTGGGAGGGGCTGGGATAAGCTCAGACTGGGCTTGCCCCGTCCCCTGGGGCTGGCCCGCTGGATTGGTGCGTCAGTGGAAAGCCCCCGATGGACATGCATCTCAGCCCATCCGAAACCGCCCGCCGCTTCGGCGTCAGCATCAAGGCGTTGCGCCTGTATGAGCAGCGCGGCCTGCTGAAGCCCGCGCGCACCACGAATGGCACGACCGGCTCGGCCTGGCGGGTCTATGGCCCCGACCAGATCGCCCGCCTGCACCAAATCCTGGCTTTGAAGCACCTGGGCCTGAGCCTGGCGCGGATCGCCAAGTTATTGGCCGGGCCGGATACGCTGGAGTCGGTGCTGGCGTTGCAGGAGGACGTGCTGAACCGCGAAAGCGCCCGGCTGGTCCGTGCCCTGGAGCTGGTCCGGGCGGCGCGTGGCAAGTTGGCTGCCGGACAGGCGCTTTCCATTGACGACCTCGCCAACCTCACCCGGGAGACCGTCATGACCAATATGGATGTCAAGGAAATGGGCCGGACTCTCAAGCCCTTCGCCGATCAGCATTTCACCGCCGAGGAACAGAAAGCCCTCAAGGCCGCCCTGCCCATGAGCCAGGACGACGTGGCCAGGTTCTTCAGCGGCCTGATAGCGGAGGCCCAGGTTCTGATGAAGGCGGGAGATGCCGTCTCCTCGCCCGCGGCGCAGGATCTGGCGCGGCGCTGGATAGCGATGAACACACAATTCGGCGGTAACGATCCCGACCTTCGCGCCAAAGGACGCGCCGTCTGGAATGACGCCATGTCGGACCCGGCGGTGGCGGCACGGCTGGCGCGGCACCGGGAAATTTTCGCCTTTGTGGACAAGGCGATCACGCATTTCAATGCGCTGACAAAATAGCTGGCCAAATAGCTGTGTGAAGCGCGCGTGCGGGCTTGCCCGTATGCCGCGCCCTCGCCTAACTGGCCGGCATGACCCAGGACCTCAAGCCCTCCCGCGACATCGCCGTGCTGCTGGAGATCATGGCGCGGCTGCGCGGTCCCGGCGGTTGCCCCTGGGACCGCGACCAGAGCTTCGCGACCATCGCGCCGTACACCATCGAGGAAGCTTATGAGGTCGCCAGCGCCATCCAGGACCATGACCTGAAGGCGCTGCCCGGCGAACTGGGCGACCTGTTGTTCCAGGTCGTCTTTCACGCCCGCATGGCGCAGGAAGCCGGACTGTTCGACTTTGGCGATGTGGTCGAGGCCGTGACCGCCAAGATGATCGCCCGGCACCCGCACATCTTCGGCGGCGCCCAGGCCCAGGCCGATGCCGCCAGCCAGAAAGATGCCTGGGAGCGCCTCAAACAGGCCGAGCGCGCCGCCAAGGGCCAGACCAGTCTGCTGGACGATGTTGCCGGCGCCCTGCCCGCCCTAATGCGCGCGGAAAAGCTTCAACGCCGCGCTTCAAGCGTCGGATTCGACTGGAACAATGCCGATCTGGTGGTCGAGAAGATCGCCGAGGAAGCCCGCGAGGTCGCCCAGGCCCGGACCCCGGCCGAGCGCGAGGAAGAAGTCGGCGATCTGCTGTTCGTGGTCGCCAATCTGGCGCGGCATCTGAAGGTCGATCCCGAAGCCGCCTTGCGCGCCGCCAATGCCAAATTCACCCGCCGTTTCAGGCACATCGAGACGGCTCTTGCGGCGCGCGGCGTGGCGCTGGCCGATGCGGGCCTGCCGGAGATGGAAGCCCTGTGGCAGGAGGCCAAGGTGCTGGAAAAAGCGGCGCCCCCGTCAGAATAAGTGGGATTCCCGCTTTCGCGGGAATGACAATATCTGCCTCCACTCTCCATGGGCGGCCTTGAGCCGCCCATCCAGAGCAACCACGGCCTGGAAGACCGGTCAGGGCAGCGCCCGTTCCAGTACTGCTTTAATATTAACTGGCAACGCCCTGCTCTATCTTGGTTTTCTTGGGAAACCGGCTTTCAAACCGGCCCAGATCGTCCGGGTGAATCCGCAAGGACAGGGTGATCGTGCCGCCCCGCTCGCGCCGCTCCAGCACCTGGGCATGGCGATAGGCAAAGGCCAGCGCCCCGCCATCGGCGGCATCCAGCTTGAGCGTCAGGGTGATGTTGCCATGCGTCACGTGACTCTCGAACGCCGCCAGCAGCGCGGGGATTCCGTCTCCGGTCAGGGCCGAGACGGCGATGGCGGCATCCGCCGCCGGCCGTCCGTTGCGGTCCAGCAGCCCTGCCCGCTGTTCCGGCTCCAAGAGGTCGATCTTGTTCAGCACTTCCAGCATGGGCCGGTCCGGTGGGACACCCAGCTCCTCCAGCACCTTCAGCACATCGGCCTTCTGGGCCCGGCTCTCGTCGTGGGCGGCGTCGCGGACATGGACGATGACGTCGGCCTCCAGCACCTCCTCCAGCGTGGCGCGGAAGGCCGCCACCAGTTCGGTGGGCAGGTCGGCGATGAATCCCACCGTGTCCGACAGGATGACGCGGGTGCCCAGGGGCAGCTTCACCGCCCGCATGGTGGGGTCCAGGGTGGCGAACAGCAGGTCCTTGGCCAGCACCCCGGAATCGGTCAACCGGTTGAACAAAGTGGACTTGCCCGCGTTGGTGTAACCGACCAGCGCCACCACCGGGTACGGCACCCGCTTGCGCGCCTGGCGGCCCAGGCCGCGGGTGCGCTTGACCTTTTCCAGTTCCGCCTTGATCCGCACGATGCGTTCGGCGATCAGGCGGCGGTCGCTTTCGATCTGGCTTTCGCCCGGGCCGCCCAGAAAGCCGAAGCCGCCGCGCTGCCGCTCCAGATGGGTCCAGGAGCGCACCAGCCGCGAGCGCTGATAGTTCAGATGCGCCAGTTCGACCTGCAGGGTGCCTTCGCGGGTGGCGGCGCGCTCGCCGAAGATCTCCAGGATCACCGCGGTGCGGTCCAGCACCTTGCTGGCCCAGGCCTTTTCCAGGTTGCGCTGCTGCACCGGCGTCAGATGGGCGTTGACGATGATGACGTCGGGTTCCTGCGCCTTGGCCAGGACGGCGATCTCCTCCACCTTGCCAGTGCCCAGCAACGTGGCGGGGGTGGGCCGGGCCAGCGGCGCCACCTGCGCCGCCACCACATCCAGATGGATGGCGGCGGTCAGGCCGACGGCCTCCTCCAGCCGCGCCTGCCCGTCACGCAGCGCCCTTTCGGAGCCGTGACGATTCTTCGGCTCGACATGGATGACGAATGCGCGATTGCCCAACTTAGATTTCGGCCGGCTCGTCCTGAAGCTGGATCGGGCCCATCGGCATCACGGTGGAGATGGCGTGCTTGTAGACCAGCTGGGACTGGCCGTCGCGGCGCAGCAGCACACAGAAATTGTCGAACCAGGTGATATTGCCCTGAAGCTTGACGCCGTTGACCAGGAAGACGGTGACGGCCGATTTGCTCTTGCGGACGGCGTTGAGGAAGGTGTCCTGCAGGTTCTGTTGTTTTTCGCTCATGGGTTCGCCCATTGTTTCAGCCGCGCAGGGGTTTACGCGGCACCTTGGCGGCCAGTCTAGCGGAATGCTGCAATTGCGAAAGGGGGTAATGGGCTGGACTCAGGCGTTTTTGCGCCCGCCCTGATGCCTGTCCTGGCGCCGGTACAGCGTCCCGATGCGCCGGGTCACCGGCCCGGGCTTGCCGTCGCCGATGGGGGTGCCGTCGATCCGCACCACCGGAATGGCCGCGCCGGTGGCCGAGGAGATAAAGGCTTCCTTGGCCGCCAGCGCCTCGGCCAGGGTGAATTTGCGCTCCATCACCGGTATCTGCGCCTGCGCCATCACGTCCAGCAGGACGCGGCGGGTGACGCCGGGCAGGATGGCATTGGACAGGCCGCGGGTAATCACCCGGCCTTCCGCATCCACGATCCAGGCATTGGTGGATGCGCCTTCGGTCACAAAACCGTCTTCGTCCACCAGCCAGGCTTCAAAGGCGCCCGCCTTCCGGGCTGCCTGCTTGGCCATCAGATTGGGCAGAAGCTGCACCGTCTTGATGTCACAACGCCCCCAGCGGATGTCCGGCTGGGACGTAACGGCGACGCCCTCCTCCATCCGCGCCGCCAGCGCCGCCTTGTCCAGGGCGCGCATGGTGAGGATCAGGGTCGGACGCGGCGGTTTGGCGGGGGGGACATGATCGCGCTTCACCGCGCCCCGCGTCACCTGCAGATACAGCAGCCCGTCGGGGATGCGGTTGCGCGCGATCATCTCGCGCATCACCAGCTTGAGCGCGGCGCGGCCCATCGGCATGGTGATGCCCAGTTCGCGCAAGCTGCGCTCCATCCGGTCCAGATGGCCTTCCTCATCCATCAGCTGGCCGTCAGACACCTGGGTGACTTCATAGATGCCGTCGCCCAGTTGCAGGGCGCGGTCTTCGACATGCACCTGGGCCTGGCCGTGCGGCAGATAGCGGCCGTTGACATAGGCGATGCGCCCGGCGGGCGCGGTCACGCGCCCCGTCACAAATCCAGGCCGGCGATCCCACCCGCTTCCAAATTGTGTCATCGACGATCCGTCCGTTGGATATGCTCTTAGTTGGGCACGCCCTTAATTTGGTACACCTTGCGCCGGGCCGACGCCCAGCGATTTCAGCTTGCGGTGCAGGGCCGAGCGTTCCATGCCGATAAAGGCGGCGGTGCGGCTGATATTGCCGCCGAAGCGGTTGATCTGGGCCATCAGATAGTCGCGCTCGAAGATTTCCCGCGCCTCGCGCAGCGGCAGCGAGATCACCAGGTCGCCGGTCTTGGCGCCGCCCACCCCGGAACTGAGGTCGGTGGGCAGCAGTTCGGCGGTCACCGCCTCGGTGACGTCGTCGCTGGCCAGGATCAGCAGCCGCTCCACGATGTTGCGCAGCTGGCGCACATTGCCGGGCCAGCCATGGGTCTGCAGCACCGCCATGGCGTCATCGCCGATCTGGCGCATCGGCAGGCCCGCCGCCGCCGACAGGCGCTTCATGAAATGCGCCACCAGCAGGGG
>CALDFO010000257.1 GCA_937942205.1 uncultured Alphaproteobacteria bacterium | reverse complement strand
GGTTGCCGGCGATGTCCGACGATCCCAGCACGCCGTTCAGATCGTTGAGCCGGTAGAAGGCGCCTTCCCGCGCCACCGCCAGCGCCAGCCGGTAGCGCGGTGTGCTGGGCAGCGCCAGGCCGGTGAGGAAATACAGGTCGGCCAGATTGCGCCCGCTGACGGTCATGCCGGCGGTAAAGCGGGCGAAGTCGAAGGGCCGGGTGATCGCGCCCTTGATGTCGGCACGGGTATCGCCGGCCCGCACCTGCGCCGCGAACGGATACGGCTTGCCGGGATCGACATTGATCAGCGGCCCGCCGGTGACATGCGCGGTGAAGGTGTTCTGGTTCAAGGTGCCGTCGCCCTGCAGGCTGAAAGCCGCGCGTCCGCCAACGGCATTTTCCTCTGAACGGACGGTGCCGGTGAAGCGCAGCTTGCGGATCGCGTCCTCGATGCGGATATGGCCGTCTGCGACCAGGAAGCGGCGGATGGGCGGCAGCCTGAAGGCCGCCGTGTCGCGCGTTCCGGTCTTGGCATCCCAGTTGGTGCGGCCGGCGGCGTCGCGCACCACCAGCACATCCGGGCGGTGGATTTCCACCACCGGCAGGATCAGCGTGCCGAACAGCAACGGCATCAGCCGCGCCTCCACCCGCATCCGCTCCACGGTGGCGGCATGGGTATGGCCTTGCGCGATGCCTTTGGATTTTCCCGTGACGGGATTGCCGATGAACAGTCCGGCGACATCCATGCGGGGCTGGAAGCGGAACAGCTTGACGTCCAGATTGCCGTCGATCCGCACTTCGCGCCCGGTGCGGTCGCTGAGATAGCGGCCGATCGGGCCGCGCATCTGGTTCCAGTCCAGGAAATAGAGCGTGACGATCAACGCCGTCAGGATCGCCAGCAGGACGATCCCGCCCCAGCGGAAGAATCCGCCCCAGGTGAAGCGCGACCGGCGAAAATCCGAAGCAACCCGCGCCCAGGCCTTGTCGAGCGCGGTTTTCCAGCGTTTTTTTGACGAATGCGCGATAACGGACATGGAAAATCAATCACTTAGGTCTGGCGATGCCCTTGGCTAACGCATGGGCGGCGATAGGGCTTCCCGGAAAATGCAACTTCGTCCCGTCCTGCGGCGTTCGAGATGGGAACTTTTTCGAGAACCGGGTGTGGGCCGCGAACGTCTGACCGTCTGGCAATTCCTCACGGAAGGCATCAACGCCTTCATCGACGACCATGCCCTGACGCGGGGCGCGGCCATCGCCTTCTATGCCGTCACCGCCATCGCGCCGGTCCTGTTCATCGCCACCGCCATCGCCGCGCTGGGCCTGGGACAGGATGCGGTCAGTTCGACCGTCCACCATCAGTTGCGCCGCATCATGAGTCCGGAAGCCGCCGACATGGTGCAAAGCGCCATCCTGCATGTGCGCGGCAGCCCGCATACCCTGGCGGGCAGCCTGATCGGCGTGGCGGCGCTGGTCATCACCGCCTCCGGCTTCTTCACCGAGATCGAGGACGCCCTGAACGTGATCTGGAAGACGCCGCGCCATGAATCCTATTTCTACCAGCTGCTGCGCGGCCGGGTGATGAGCCTGGTGCTGGTGATCTGCCTGGGCCTGCTGCTGCTGGCCTCCATGCTGATCGCCACCGGCATCCGGCTGCTGGGGCATGTTCTGGACCGCCACCTGGCGTCTTCCGAAACCATGATGCTTCTGTTCAACACCGGGGTATCGCTGCTGACCGTGGCGCTGCTGTTCGCGGCGATCTACAAGCTGCTGCCCAACATCCGGCTGGAATGGCGCGACGTGGCGGTGGCCTCGATCGGCACCGCCCTGCTGTTCGAGTCGGGCCAGATCCTGATCGGCTATTATCTGGCCAATTTCATCACCGCCAACATCTATGGCGCGGCGGCGGGCATCATCGTGCTGCTGATCTGGATCTATTTCTCGGCGCAGATTTTCCTGCTGGGAGCGGAATTCACCAAGGTCTGGGCCCGTCACTATGGCAGCCAGCGCCCGGATCGCCGTCTGAGAGCCGGAAACCCGATTCCCGCGGATACGGCCGCTACAGGTCCGGCAGCCGGTTGGCCTGGGCCAGCGGCGAAAGACGAAGGACGCTG